>QHSV01000351.1 GCA_003221655.1 Candidatus Rokuibacteriota bacterium | reverse complement strand
GGTGATCGCCGACCGTATCGCGGTGATGTTCAACGGCCGGATCCACCAGCTCGCGGCGCCGCAGGAGATCTACCACCGTCCACACACATGGATGGTCGCGGAGTTCGTCGGGCTCACCAATTTCATCGAGGGGAAGGTCGTCGGCCAGGAGGACCAGCTGCTCGTCGTAGACACCGCACTGGGCACGCTGCGCTGCGGCGGCCTGGCGCCGGTCACGGACGCCAAGCCCGAGCGTCTGATCGCCGTGCGGCCGGAGGCGATCCAGCTCAGCGGACGCTCTGGGGGCGGTACGAGCGGCGCGGGCGACGACGTGCCAGGACCGCGGGGGGCCGACCCGACGGTGAACCGGCTCCGGGGCGTCGTGCGGGCCCGCGCGTTTCTCGGCAACCTCGTCGATTACCGTGTGGAGGTGGCGTCCGGAGTCGTGCTGCGAGTTCAGGGTGACCCGCACGCGCCGTTCGCCGTCGGCGACCCCGTCGATGCGGCCTTTCAGCCCCGCGCGACGTGGTCGGTGCCGGCGCGCGAGGAGCGGGTGAGCTGATGCGCGCGCGAAGCTCCCGGCGTCCCTGGTTCCTGGTCGTGCCGGCGCTGGCGCTCGTCGTCGTCTTCTTCGTGCTCCCCTACGCCAACCTGCTCGTGATGAGCTTCTTCATGCCTGGGAAGGCAGAACCGTACGATGCGATCCCCACGCTCGGCAACTATACGAGCGCCCTCGGTGACTCTTTCCAGTGGTGGATCCTCTGGCGGACGCTCAAGCTCGGCTTTCTCACCACGCTCTTCACGCTGGTCCTTGGCTACCCGCTCGCGTACAACCTGGCCCGCGCCGGCAGCAAGGTGAAGGGCATGTTGCTGGTGCTGCTGCTGTCGCCATTGCTCGTCGGCGTCGTCATCCGGAGCTTCGGCTGGATGGTGCTGCTGGCCGACAACGGGCTGATCAACTCCCTCGTCAAACACTGGGGCCTCGCCCCTCACGGCCTCAAGCTCATGTACAACGAGTTCGGGGTACTGGTCGGCACCGTCCACATTTATCTGCCGTTCATGGTGCTCTCGCTCTCCGGGGCGCTGCAGAACATCCCGCCCGATCTCGAGCTCGCTTCCCGCAGCCTGGGCGCGTCGTTCATCCAGGCGTTCTGGCGCATCGTGTTCCCGCTCTCGCTCCCGGGCGTGTTCGCCGGCTGTCTGCTCGTCTTCGTGCTCGCCGTCAGCTCCTACGTGATCCCGGTGCTGCTCGGCGGCTTCAAGGTGATCACCACGCCGCTGCTCGTCGTGCAGACCGCCGTCGACGTGCACAACTGGCCGGGAGCGGCCGCTCAGGCGGTGATCCTGTTCGCCGCCTCGCTCGCGTGCATCGGGCTGTACTTCAAGCTGATGAACCGAGCCATGCGGGGGCTCTCGCCGTGATCCGCGGTGGACGGCGGAACCGGCCGGCCGATACGGCAGACAGGGTCCCCCTCGGGACGGGACGCGCCCGATGAGGCGCCGGCGGCTCGCGCGCGCCGCGTTTCTCGCGCTGATCACCCTGCTTTACGTCTTCCTCATCGCGCCGATCGTGATCGTCGTCGTCGCCAGTCTCAACGCGGGGCGCTTCCTGGTCTTTCCGCCCGAGGGCTTGTCGCTGCAGTGGTACGTCAAGTTCATGAACAGCGGACCGTTTGTCCGCTCGTTCTTCTTCAGCCTCCGCCTGGCCGCGCTCACCACCGTCATCACGACCGTCATCGGAACGGCGGCGGCGCTCTACGTGATCCGTCACGCCCGGCGGAACAACGCGCTGCGGATGCTACTGGTGGCGCCGCTCCAGCTCCCAGGGATCATGACGTCGCTGGCGCTCCTGATCTTCTATTACGCCATCGGGCTCGGGGGGACGAGCTACCTCGGCCTCCTCATCGGCCATGTGGTCGTGTGCATGCCGTACGTCTTCCTGACGGTGGCGGCCGTGCTCTACAACTTCGACCGCTCGCTGGAGGAGGCGGCGCGCAGCCTCGGGGCGGGGAGCGTCACGGCGTTTCGGCGGATCACGCTTCCGATCATCAAGGGTGGTGTCATCGCCGGCGCCGTCTTCTCGTTCATCACCTCGTTCGATCAGTTCCCGATCTCGCTGCTGCTGAGCGGTGTCGGAACCACCACCCTGCCCATCCAGGTCTTCGACTACCTGCGCTTCTCCTTCGACCCGACGGCCGCGGCCGTCGGCACCGTGAACATCCTGATCACGCTCGGCGTGGTCATCATGACCGAGCGGCTGGTGGGGCTCGAGTCTCTCTACGTTGGAGGCCGCCAATGACCTCGGCGCGACGCGACGATCGGTATCGGATCGGCTTTGACATCGGGGGCACCTTCACCGACTTCGTGCTGCTCGACGCGGTGAGCGGGCAGATCCGCATCCACAAGTGCCTGACCACGCCGAAGGATCCGTCAGCGGGTGCGCTCGAGGGGCTGGACGAGCTGCTCCGAGCCGCCGGGCTCACGTTCCCGCAGATCGCTCAGCTCATCCACGGGACGACGTTGGTCACCAACGCCATCATCGAGCGCGCGGGTGCAACGCTCGCGCTCCTCACGACGCGGGGTTTCCGCGACGCGCTCGAGATGGGCATCGAGCAGCGCTACGACATCTACGACCTCTTTCTGGAGTTCCCTGAGCCCTTGGCGCCCCGGGATTTGCGGCGCGAGATCGACGAGCGGACGACGCGGGACGGCGTGATCATCACGCCGATCGACCTCGACCAGGTGCGCCGCGAGGTCGCCGACCTGGTCACGCGAGGGGTGGAGGCCCTGGCCGTCTGCTTCCTCCATTCGTACAAGAACCCGGCCCACGAGCGAGCGGTGAAGGATCTCTTGCGGCGCGAGTTCCCGGAGCTCGCGGTGTCGCTCTCGTGCGAGGTCGTGCCCGAGCTGCGCGAGTACGAGCGCGGCACCACGACGACCGCGAACGCGTACGTCCAACCCCTGATGGACCGCTACATCGCCCGCCTGGAAGACGCGCTCGCCGAGCGCGGCTTTGGCGGCCGCTTCGCCCTGATGCAATCCTCTGGGGGCACGGCCTCGCCCCGCATGGCGCGCGAGTTCCCCGTGCGATTGCTGGAGTCGGGCCCGGCCGGGGGCGGCCTGGCTACCGCGTTTTTCGGCGATCAGGCAGGACATCGCGACGTGATCTCGTTCGACATGGGCGGCACCACCGCCAAGGCATGCCTCATCCAGGCCGGCAAGCCCGACGTGGCGCCAATGATGGAGGCCGCACGCGTCCACCGCTTCAAGAAGGGCAGCGGGCTGCCGATCAAGGCGCCTGTGATTGACATGATCGAGATCGGAGCCGGCGGCGGCAGCATCGCCCGGGTGGACCAGCTCGGCCTGCTCAAGGTGGGCCCGCGAAGCGCCGGGGCCGATCCAGGCCCCGCCTGCTACGGTCTCGGGGGCAAGGAGCCGACGGTCACCGACGCCAACCTGCTGCTCGGCTACCTCGATGCCGACTTCTTCCTCGGCGGACGCATGCATCTCGACCGGGCGGCGGCGGAGGCAGCGATGGCGCGTGTGGCCGAGCCGCTCCGGCTGTCCACCCTGGAGGCGGCGTGGGGCGTCTACACGATCGTCTGCGAGAGCATGGCCGCGGCGGCCCGCGTCCACATCGTCGAGAAGGGACACGATCCTCGGCGCTACGCGATGGTCGGGTTCGGCGGAGCCGGACCTGCGCACGCCGCGCGGGTGGCGCGCATCCTCGGCGTGCGCGAGGTCGTGATTCCGCCCGCGTCGGGTGCGGCCGCGGCGCTCGGGTTCCTCGTGGCGCCCATCAGCTTCGAGTTCGTCACCTCGCTGCCCGGCGTGCTCGACGAGCTGGATCTCGACGCGGTCAACGCGCTGCTCGGTGACCTGGAGGCGAAAGGACGCACCCTGCTGACCGAGGCCGACGTGGCGCCCGGCGCTGTGACGGTCACGCGGCGGGCCGAGATGCGTCTGCTCGGCCAGGTGCACGACATCCCCGTGACACTCCCGGCCGAGCTGCTCACGCGCGAGAACCTGGACGCCGTCAAGGCCGCGTTCGCGACCGAGTACACGAGACTCTACACCCACCTCTACACCGGCACCGTGATCCAGGCGATCAACTGGCGCGTGCTCTGCGCGGGCCCTGCTCCGAACATTCGCGCCGCGGACATCCACGTCGCCAATCCAGCGAGCGTCACGGAGCCACGCCTCGATTCGACCCCGCGCGCCCTTGTCAAGGCCAGGCGGCGCGCCTGGTTCGCCGAGACAGGCTGGGTGGAGACGCCGGTTTACGATCGCTACGCACTGAGGCCGGGCGACGCGCTCGAGGGGCCCGTGATCGTGGAAGAGCGCGAGTCGACGACGGTGGTGCCGCCGGGAGACCGACTCGCCGTCGACGACGGCCTCAACCTGCGGCTCACCATCGGTCAGAACACCTCGCAGGAGCCGCTCCGCACGGCCGCCCAGCCGCTCGAGCAGGCGATGGCCCGGATCGAACGTGACCCGATCGGGCTCGAGATCATGTGGAGCCGACTCGTCAACCTCGTCGAGGAGTGCTGGCTCACCGTCTGGCGGACGGCGTTCTCGTTGATCATCGGCGAGGCTCAGGACTTCGCCTGCGAGATCCTCGACGCGCGCGGCAACTCGCTCGCTCACTCGCCTCGTGCGATGCCGGTCTTCAACCTGACGCTGCCGCTCGCGGTCAAGGCGATCCTGGCCCGCTTCCCGGTGGAGACGCTCCAGCCCGGCGACATCCTGACCACCAACGATCCGTGGATCTGCGCTGGCCACCTCTTCGATGTGGCCATCGTCACGCCCGTCTTCCGCGACGGGAAGGTCGTGGCCATCATCGGCACCATCGGCCACGTCGCCGACATCGGCGGCACCAAGGACAGCCTGAACGCCCGTGAGATCTACGAGGAGGGCTTTCAGATCCCGCCCATGAAGCTCTACCGAGCCGGCGTGTTGAACGAGGACCTCGTGACCCTGCTCGCCGAGAACGTCCGCAAGAGTGAGCAAGTGGTCGGCGACATCCACGCCATGGTGTCGGCCAACGCGTCCGGCGCCCGGCGGCTGCTCGACTTCATGGCCGAGTACGGGCTCGAGGATCTCGAGGCCCTGGCCACGGTGATCCAGAACCGCGCCGAGGCCGCCATGCGCGAGGCGATCCGCAGCGTGCCCGACGGCGTGTACACGAGCGAGATCTGGAGTGACGGCATGGGCACGCCCGAGCGCATTCCCGTCCAGGTCGTCGTGAAGGGCGACGCGATCGCCGTCGACTTCGAGGGCGCGCCGCCGCAGGCCCCGCGGGGCGGGTCCAACTGCACGTTCGGCTATGCCGCCGCCCACACCACGTACCCGCTCAAGTGCATCCTCTCGCCGGCCGTGCCCGCCAACGCTGGCTCGTACCGCCCGTTCAACGTTACCGCGCCCGAGGGCAGCATCCTGAACTGCACCAAGCCGATGGCCGTCAACACGCGCACCCGCACCGGCTGGTACATCGCCCCCAATCTCTTCATGGCGCTCGCGCGCGCGGTGCCGCAGCAGGTCCAAGCGTTCACGGGTCTCCCGGCCTCGCTGCTGGCGTACGGCGTTGGCCCAGACGGCCGTGTCTACAACGACCACCTCTTCCAGGGGGGCGGGCAGGGAGCGTCAGCGCGGGCCGATGGGAAGTCGGCGCTGCTCTGGCCGACCAGCGCCGCCAACACCTCGGTCGAGCTCTTCGAGACGCGCACGCCGGTGCTCGTCCTCGAAAAGGGGCTCGTCGCCGACACGGGCGGCGCCGGCCGTCACCGGGGCGGTCTTGGCCAGGTGGTCCGCGTCCGCAAGCTCCTCGACGACGGCCGTCCGACGCTGGCTAGCCTGCACCCCGACGGGGTCATGACGCGGACGCCTGGCCTCTTCGGTGGTCGCCCGGGTGGCGCCGTGCGTGGTGTGATGCTCGACCCGGCGGGCCGGGTCGTTCACGACTATGGCATCGGCGCGCTCGTGACGCTCTCGGCGCCTGATCAGATCCTCGAGATTCGCCTGGCCGGCGGCGCCGGCTACGGCGATCCGCTCGACCGTCCGGTGGATGAGGTGCGGCGCGATCTCGATCTCGGCTACGTCACCGGGGAGGGCACCGAGCGCGACTACGGTTGCGTGCTGGTCAACGGCGGCATCGATCCAGCTGCCACCGCTACCCGCCGCGCCGCCCTGAAGAGTGACGGGCGGCTGAGTTGAGGGCGATCCGATGCTGGACCTACCGCATGTTGCCCGTATGCCCCAGCGAGTAGCGTCCCGGCTGCGGCCACACGGTGAGACCATGCGGCTCCCGGCCAACGGGAATGCTCTTGACCTCCCCGCTTACGGTATCGATGACGTAAACGACATCGTCGTAGCGGCCCGAGAGCCAGAGCTGTCTGCCGTCGATGCTCACGTTACCCATGTCGGGGCTGCCGGCGCCCGGGATCGCCCACGTGGCGACGACCTTCTGCGTGGCGAAGTCGATCACCGATACGCTGCCTTTACCAACGCCTCGCCTGCCGCCGATCTTCGAGAACCCACGGTTGGTCACATAGAGTTTCGTGCCATCGCGGCTCGGGTAGAGCCCGTGGGTCCCCACACCGGTCTTGATGAAGCCGACACGCTTGAACGCGTTGCCGTCGATCAGGTGCACACCCCCGGCGCGCAGGTCCGCCACGTAGAAGAGCTTGCCGTCCGGGCTGACGCGGACGTCCTGAGGGATGCCGCGGTCGGGCAGTATCAGGTAGCCGAGGACATTCCGGCGCACCCAGTCGATCTTCACGAGCCGGCCCGCGTATTCGCACGTCATGATCAGGTACCGGCCGTCGATCGAGTAGTCGCCGTGGTTGATGCCGCCGCACTTAGGTGCCGACACCGAGGCCTGCAGCGCCATCGTCTTCGGGTCGCGGAAGTCGAGGCGTTTCATCGCCTCGGCCACGACGACAGCGGATTTGCCGTCGGGTGTGAAGTACATGTTGTAGGGATCGTCGACGGCGAGCTCCTTGCCAGGCGTGCCGGTCACGGGATCGATCGGCGTCAGCGTGCCATCGGTACGGCCCTCGGCGTTGTTCGTCACCCACAGCGTCGTGAGGTCCCACGACGGGACCACGTGTTGCGGGTTCCTGCCCACCTTGAAGCGATCGATGACCTTGAGCGTTGCCGGATCGATGACGTAGACGTCGTTCGATTGTAGATGGGGCACGTAGACACGCGCCGGAGCATTGGCGACCGCCGGGCTCAAGCTGTTCGATCGAGTCTCGCTGTAGAGGTTCCTTGGGTCAACCACCGGCGGCATCCCCGGCACGGTCTGGATGCCGGTCGTCCCTTGCGAGTCCGCGCGCCCAGCGCAGAAGGCAACAGAAATCACGAGGCTTGCCACCAGGAGACGGGGCCGAGTCGTCGATTGCATGAGGTCCTCTACCGACGGTTAGTGGTTGATGCTTTGATCGCTGCCACCGTGCGAGCGACGATGAGATCGACGCCCAGCCGGCCGAGCTCCGCGCTCGCGCGCCGCGGATCGCCGTCGGCCCCCGAGCCGGCGCCTGGTGCCCGGTCGTCGCGTAGCAGGCCGGTCC
>QHSV01000235.1 GCA_003221655.1 Candidatus Rokuibacteriota bacterium | reverse complement strand
CTACCTCGAGCACATGCTCTTCAAGGGCACGACCACACGGCCCCGAGGCTTCGTGGACCGGGATGTCGAAGGTGTCGGCGGACGGATGAATGCTGGAACCTCGCTCGACTACACGTTCTATCATGCGGTGTTGCCGGCGCCGCGTGCGGTTGCGACCATCGAGATGCTCGCCGACATCAGCGTCAACTCGATCCTCGACGAGACCGAGCTCGAGCTCGAGAAGAAAGTCGTGCTCGAGGAGATGCGGCTCAGCGAAGACAGTCCGCAACGGCATCTCGCCCGGCAGTTCTACGGTGTGGTGTTCGGCAGCCACCCCTACAGCCGTCCGATTCTTGGCACGGCCGACATCATCCAGACGCTCACGCGCGACACGCTGCTCGCCTTCTACCGTCGCCACTACGTCCCCGAGTCGTTCGCGCTGGTGGTCGTCGGTCCCGTCAACCCGACCGAAACACTCAGGGCGGCGGAGCGAACGTTGGGCCGGCTGCCGCGCAGCGGGTTCCAGCGGCTATCCGGCTCCGCGCCCGCGAGCCTCACGCCGAAAAGAGTCGACGATCCGCGGCCCGGAGCGTTCGCATACCTCGGCATGGGGTGGCTCGGCCCGAGACTCGATCACGCCGACACTCCTGCCGTGGATCTGCTCGTCTCGATCCTCGGTCAGTCGCGGTCCTCACGCCTGCCCCAGTCGCTCCGCGAGCGACTCGCCCTCGTCAATTCGGTCGGCTCCGACTACACGGCGTACGAGGCTGGTGGCGTGATCATGGTGACGGCTCAACTCGAGGCTCCAAACCTCGCCCGCGCCGAGGCCGAAATCCTGAGGGTGGTCCAGCGCCTGCGCGAGCAGGGGGTGACGGACGCGGAGCTCCGCCGGGCGATCACCCAGGCTGAGGCCGAGCATGCTTTTCGGAGCGAGACCGCCGAGGGGCGGGCCCGCCTGCTCGGCCACGCCGAGACAGTGTGGCGGCTCGCCGAGGAGCTCGCCTACATCGACCGCGTGCGATCGGTCACGTCCGAGCAGGTTCGCCTCGCGGCGCGGCGCTACCTGGATCCCGAGCGCTACGGGCGGCTGGCGTTCGTCCCGCCGGCTCGATGAGGCGCATCGGCCTGTCGCTCGGATCGGCAGTTCTCGCGCTTGGCCTCGCGGCCGGCGGCGCCGCCGCCCAGGAGCGGCAGGTCACGCGACACGTGCTCGCGAACGGGATGACGGTGCTCGTGCGCGAGAACGCTGCGGTCCCAGCGGTCGCCGTGTCGCTCCAGGTGCGGGCCGGCTCGCGCTTCGAGACGGAGACGACCGCCGGCATTACCAACTTCCTCCATCGCGCAATGCTCCGCGGCACGGCCAAGCGGACGGCCGAGCAGTTCGCCACGAGCTATGAAGATATCGGCGGCACGCTCGACGCGGGTGGTGAGGTCGAGGCCGCGGAGGTGCGGGGCCAGACGCTGGCGCGCAACTGGACGACGCTCCTCGCACTGATTGCCGAAGCCGCCCTCGAGCCGGCGTTGGAGCCGGAGGAGATCGAAAGAGAGCGTCGGCTGCTCCTCGCCCAGATCAAATCCCGAGCGGACGCGCCCTTTTCGTTCACCTTCGACGCGATGCTCCGGGACCTCTACGGTCCTCATCCCTACGGGCGGCACTACCTCGGCCACAAGGAGAGCATCGAGCAGCTGACGCGTGACGAGCTGCGGACGCACTACCGAGCGATCTACCGCCCGGAGCGGATGGTGCTCGCGGTGAGTGGCCAGGTGGAGCGGGGGCGTGTCATCCAGGTCGCCGAGCGGCTCTTCGGCCGGATGGCTCGCTCGGCGCCGCACGCCGGGGATGCGCTCGCGGTTCCCGAGCCTGCAGGTGAACGCCGGCTCATCGAGCGTCGCGCCCAGCAAGCGCAGATTTTGGTCGGCTATCTCGGGCCAGGGCTGTCGGATCCTCTCCACCCGGCGGTTCGGGTTCTCGCGGCGACGCTCGGTGGCGGCATGGCCGGCCGCCTCTTCGTGGAGCTTCGCGACCGCCGCGGGCTCGCCTACTCGACGGGCGTGGTGGTCCCTCCGTTCCGCACCGGGCCGGCGTTCTTCGTGGCCTACCTGGGGACGGCGCCGGCGAACGCCGCCGCGGCCGAGGTGGGCGTGTTACACGAGCTCGAGCGCGTACGAGCCGCGCCCATCACCGCCGAGGAGCTGGCCCGCGCCAAGGCGTACGTCCGGGGTCAGCTCTCGATGGACCGGCGCACGAACGCCCGCCAGGCCTGGTATCTCGCCTTCTTCGAGGTTGTTGGCGCTGGCTGGGACTTCCCGGAGCGCTACGCACGCGCGATCGAGGCCGTGACGGCCGCGGATGTGGCACGGGCCGCGGAACGGTACCTGACCCACCCGACCGTCGTCGTGCTCCAGCCAACGACCCAGCGATGATCCCGCTCAAGGACGACGTCTCGAGCGGCAGCGTCCCGTTCGTCACCTTCGGCTTGATCGCCCTGAACGTTCTCGTTTTCCTTTACCAGGCCTCGATCGGGATGGGCGGCGACCCGCGGGCGGCCGAGGCGTTCATCTTCGAGTTTGGAGTTGTACCGTGCCGGGTCACCGGCGCCTGCTCGGTACTCGGCGAGTTCCCGCATCCGATCGTGACGATCTTCACGTCCATGTTTATGCACGGCGGGCTGTTCCACGTCGCCGGCAACATGCTCTACCTGTGGATCTTCGGCGACAACGTCGAGGACACCCTCGGGCACGGGCGTTTCCTCGCTTTCTATCTCATGGCCGGTGTGGCGGCGGCGCTGGCGCAGATTGTGGTGCACCCGGGCTCGCGCATTCCGATGGTCGGCGCGAGCGGCGCCGTCTCGGGAGTGCTGGGGGCGTACCTCCTGCTGTTTCCGTACGCGGGCGTGCTCGTGCTCGTGATCTTCGGCTTTTTCGCTCGCGTCGTCCGCTGGCCGGCGATCATCGTGCTCGGCTTCTGGATCGTGGTCCAGTTCCTCAACGGGCTCATCACGGCCAGCGCCTCGGCGGGGGGCGGTGGCGCGACCGGGGGCACCGCTTGGTTCGCCCACATCGGGGGGGTTCTGGCGGGGATGGCTCTGCTGTTTCTGATGCGGCCGCGGCGTGGCCGTCGCCTATAATGAGGCGCATAATGAAGCGCACGGGAGCGCGAGTCCGGATCGACCGGTTGCTCGTTGACAAGGGGCTGGTGGAGAGTCGCGAAAAGGCGGCCCGTCACATCCTGGCGGGCGACGTGTTCGTGGACAGCCAGCGCGTGGACAAGGCGGGTGCTCTCGTGGCGTCAGGAGCGGCGGTCGAGCTTCGGGCGCGCGCCCCGTACGTGAGCCGTGGTGGCGAGAAGCTCGTTCACGCACTCGACACCTTCCAGATCAAGGTGCCCGGGCGCGTCTGCCTGGACGTCGGGGCCTCCACCGGAGGATTCACCGACTGTCTGCTCCAGCGCGGCGCCACGCGCGTGTACGCGGTGGACGTCGGCACGGGCCAGCTCGACCCGCGGCTCCGAAAAGACCAGCGCGTCATCGTGATGGAACACACGAACGCGCGGGCGCTCGACCCTCGGGTTTTCGGCGAGCAGCCGACGCTCGCGGTCATCGATGTGTCGTTCATCTCGCTCGAGAAGATCCTTCCCGCGGTGTTCGGCGTCCTCGCGTCGCGCGGGGAAGTCGCCGCTCTCGTGAAGCCGCAGTTCGAGGTCGGACGTGAGCATGTCGGCAAGGGCGGCGTCGTCCGCGACCCGGCGCATCACCGGGGGGCGGTCCAACGCCTGGCGCGCTACGTGGTGCTCCGCGGCTGGCACGTTCTCGGTGTCACCGCCTCGCCGCTGCGAGGCCCGAAGGGCAATCACGAGTTTTTCCTGCACTTCTCGACGCACGGCCGCACCGCCAGCGATCTGGAGTCGATGATCACCCGGAGCGTTGAGGCGCTCGCGTGACGCGCGTCGGCATCGTTGCCAAGCCCGATGCGCCCCGCGCTCAGGGCGTCATTCTCCAGCTGCTCCCGTGGCTCGCGGCCCGCGGGCACGCCGTGGTGTTCGAGAAGGAGACCGCGGACCTGGTCCCGGTAGTGGTCGGTGCGTCGGCCAGCAAGGCGGAACTGCCGGGGCAGGTCGACCTGCTCATCGTGCTCGGGGGCGACGGCACCCTCCTCTCGATGGCGCGGGCCGTGGGTGACCTCGGCGTGCCGCTGCTCGGGGTGAACCTGGGCGGACTCGGATTCCTCACCGCGACGACGCTCGAGGAGATGTTCCCGGCCCTGGAGGCGTATCTGGGGGGCCGGATGGCGATCGAGGAGCGGATGCTGCTGGCCGCGCGCGTGATCCGCAACGGACAGCCGCTCTGCGAGTACGCGGCGCTCAACGACGTGGTCATCACGAAGTCGGCGATGAGCCGCATCATCGACCTCTCGGTGTCCGTCGAGGGGCGGTACGCGACCGCGTACCGCGCCGACGGCCTCATCATCTCGACGCCGACCGGCTCGACCGCCTATTCGCTCTCGGCCGGGGGCCCCATCCTCTTCCCCACGATGGATGCGATCGTGCTGACCCCCATCTGCTCGCACACGCTGACCAACCGGCCGATCGTTGTGCCCGGGACGGACCGGATCGAAGTCACCCTCCTGGCCGACCAGGAGGTCATGGCCACGATGGATGGCCAGGTCGGCGTGGGACTGAGGGAAGGCGATACGGTCGAGATCCGCAAGGCGGCCTCGCGTATCCGGCTGGTTCGCTTCCCGCAGAAGGATTTCTTCTCCGTCCTGCGCACAAAGCTCAAGTGGGGTGAGCGTTAGCGCCGTATTCGCTCGGATACCACTTGAGGTACCCGCTCTGCTGCCCTAGCATCGACACGAGATGCTCCGCGAGATCCGGGTCCGTAACTTCGCCGTGATCGACGCGGTGACCGCAGCGTTCGGTCCCGGGCTGAACGTGCTCACCGGCGAGACCGGCGCAGGGAAGTCCATGCTCATCGACGCGATCCTCTTGATCCGCGGCGCCCGCGCCCAGACCGACGTGATCCGTACGGACACCGAGACGGCGACCGTCGAGGCCGTGTTCGATGTGGAGCCGCAGGGCCCGGCGGCGGCGGTGCTCGACGACGTAGGGCTCGGCCTGGACGAGGGCCAGCTCGTGGTACGACGCGAGCTTACCCATTCCGGGCGTCATCGCGCGTTCGTGAACGACTCGCCCGTGACCGTCGGGCTGCTGGAGCGCCTTGGCGACCACCTGGTCGAAGTCCACGGTCAGCACGAGCACCAGCGCCTGCTTGAGACGGCCCGCCAGCTCGACCTGCTGGACCGCTTCGCCGATACCGAGGAGTTACGCGCGCGCGTGGGCGAGCTGTTCGCCAAGCATCAGGCGGCGCGGGCCGAGGTCGAGCACGTGCGGGCGGCCGAGCGCGATCGGGCTCAGCGGGAGGACCTCCTCCGCTTTCAGCTCTCGGAGCTCGACGGCGCGCGTCTGTGGGTGGGCGAGGAGGAGGAGCTGCGGTCAGAGCGCCGGCGGCTCCAGCACGCTGAGCGGCTGGCCGCAGGGCTCGCCGAGGCCGGCGGGCTCCTCAACGAGGACGAAGATTCGGCGACGAGCCGTCTGCACCGCACGGCGCGCCTCCTGCACGAGCTCGCGCGGCTCGATCCGGCGTTCGCCACGCCGGCCGACGCGGTGGACGGCGCCGGGGCGCTGATCGAGGACGCGCTCGCGGCGATCCGCGCGCTGCGTGAGGGCGTGACGATGGCGCCGGGCCGGCTCGAGTCGGTGGACGAGCGCCTCGACGTCCTCACCCGTCTCAAGCGGAAGTACGGGGACACGGAGGCGACGATGCTGGCCTTCCGGCAGGAGGCGGCGGTCGAGCTTGAGCGTCTGGGCCGCCACGAGGAGATCCTGGCCGAGCAGGAACGAATGCTCGGCGAGCTGCGCACGGAGCTCCAGGAATCG
Organism: Candidatus Rokuibacteriota bacterium; assembly: GCA_003221655.1. Classification (GTDB taxonomy): domain Bacteria; phylum Methylomirabilota; class Methylomirabilia; order Rokubacteriales; family CSP1-6; genus AR31. The sequence continues at coordinate 36,093 of QHSV01000235.1, read as the reverse complement.
GCGGTCGCGCTCGCGGACCGCCGTCGCGCCGCGGCGGAGAAGCTCGCTGGAGAGACGGAGCGTGAGTTGCGGCAACTCGGGATGGAGCGGGCCCGCTTCGAGATTGCGGTCGAGCAGGTGCCGCTCGCGGACGTCGGGCCGCGCGGCCTCGACCGGGTCGAATTCCGCCTCTCGGCGAACCCGGGCGAGGACGTGCGTCCTCTCGCCCGGGTGGCGTCGGGCGGCGAGCTCTCGCGGACGATGCTCGCCCTCAAAGCCGTCCTTGCGCGCGCCGACCGCGTGCCGACGATGATCTTCGACGAGGTGGACGCGGGCATCGGCGGGCGCGTCGCGGCGGTCGTCGCCCAGAAGCTCGCCAAAGCCGCCGAGGGGCGTCAGGTCCTCTGTGTGACGCACCTGGCGCCGATCGCCGCCCGCGCGGCGCACCACGTTCGCGTGTCCAAGGGCGTGCGCGCGGGCCGGACACGCGTCAGCGCCGAGGTGCTGACCGGGGAGGCGCGCGTCGAGGAGATCGCACGCATGGTGGCGGGCGAGCGGGTCACCGACACCGCGCGCGGTCACGCTCGCGAGCTGTTGGGGCGGCCAGGTCCGCGAACGCGCCCTGTATAATGAGCACGTCATGATAGACGTCCTGTTGAAAAAGATCTTCGGGACCAAGCACGAGCGCGACGTCAAGCGGATGATGCCGGTCGTCGATTCGATCAACGCGCTCGAACCGTCACTGCGGTCCCTCGACGATGCGGCCCTCCGCGCGAAGTCCGAGGAGTTCAAGAAGCGGATCGAGCGCGACGGAACGCTCGACGACGTCCTGCCCGAGGCCTTCGCGGTGTGCCGCGAGGCGGCGCGCCGCACGGTCGGGATGCGCCACTTCGACGTCCAGCTGATCGGCGGCATGGTGCTCCACGAGGGGACGATCGCCGAGATGGCGACGGGCGAGGGCAAGACGCTCGTGGCGACGCTCCCGGCGTACCTGAACGGCCTGACGGGCCGCGGCGTGCACATCGTCACGGTCAACGACTACCTGGCGAAGCGCGACGCGCAGTGGATGGGGCCCATCTACGACGCGCTCGGGTTCTCCGTCGGCGTCATCCAGCACGAGGCGTCGTTTCTGTACGACCCGGCGTTCGTGACGTCGGATATCCGGCTGACCTCGCTTCGGCCGTGCACGCGCCAGGAGGCGTATCGGGCCGACGTCACCTACGGCACGAACAACGAGTTCGGCTTCGACTACCTCCGCGACAACATGCGCTTCACCCTCGAGGAGCTGGTGCAGCCGGAGCTCCACTACGCCATCGTCGACGAGGTGGATTCGATCCTGATCGACGAGGCGCGGACGCCCCTGATCATCTCCGGGCCGGCCGACGAGTCGACCGACCTCTACTTCAAGATCGACCGGATCATCCCGAAGCTCCGCCGGGCCGCCACGATCGTCGAGGGGAAGCTCTCGGAGATCGAAGCGGAGAAGAAGGGCGATTTCATCGTCGACGAAAAAGCGCGCGCGGTCTCGCTGACCGAGGAGGGGATCGCCACCTGCGAGCGGCTGTTGAACGTCGAGAATCTCTATGACCCGCGCCACATGACCATCCTGCACCACATCCAGCAGGGGCTCCGGGCCCACGCGCTCTTCAGGCGCGACGTCGATTACATCGTCAAGGACGGGCAGGTCGTCATCATCGACGAATTCACGGGGCGCCAGATGCCGGGCCGGCGCTGGTCCGACGGCCTCCATCAGGCGGTCGAGGCCAAGGAGGCCGTACGGATCGAGCGGGAGAACCAGACGCTGGCGACGATCACCTTTCAGAACTACTTCCGCATGTACGACAAGCTCGCCGGAATGACCGGCACCGCCGAGACCGAGGCGGAGGAGTTCGCCAAGATCTACAAGCTCGACGTCACGGTGATCCCCACGAACCGGACGCTGATCCGGATCAACAATCCGGACGTGGTGTACAAGACGGAGCGGGAGAAGTTCAACGCGGTGGTCGACGATATCATCGAGCGCAACCAGCGCGGTCAGCCCGTCCTCGTCGGCACCGTCTCGATCGAGAAGTCCGAGGTGCTGGCGAGCCTCCTGAAAAAGCGTGGGATCCGTCACGAGGTCCTCAACGCGAAGTATCACGAGCGCGAGGCCGAGATCGTCGCCCAGGCGGGCCGGGAGAGTTCGGTCACGATCGCGACCAACATGGCCGGCCGCGGCACCGACATCCTGCTCGGTGGCAACCCCGACTTCCTGTCGAAGGAGATTCTCCGAAAAAAGGGGTTGGACCCCGTGACTGCGGCGGCGCCCGACCGGACGGCCGCCCTGGCCGAGGCCCGACGGATCACCGAGCCCGAGCACGCCCGTGTGGTCGAGCGTGGCGGTCTGCACATCGTCGGCACCGAGCGCCATGAGGCGCGGCGCGTGGACAACCAGCTCCGCGGACGCTCCGGACGACAGGGTGACCCCGGCTCCTCGCGCTTCTATCTGTCGCTCCAGGACGACCTGCTGCGGATCTTCGGTTCTCAGCGCGTGGAGCGGATCATGGAGCGCCTCGGGATGCAGGAGGGTGAGCCGATCGAGCACAAGCTCGTGACCCGGGCGATCGCCACCGCGCAGAAGCGTGTCGAGACCCACAACTTCGAGATCCGCAAGCATCTGCTCGAGTACGACGACGTGATGAACCGGCAACGCGAGGTCATCTACGGGATGCGGCGCCAGATCCTGGAGGGCGAGAGCCAGGACGAGACCATCGCCGATTGGCTCGAGGAGCTCACGGGCGGGACGCTCGACGCCTACGCAGCGCGCGGCGCGCATCCGGAAGACTGGGATCTCGGCGGTCTCACCGAGGCGCTCCACCGGCAGTTCGACACGCGGGTCTCGCCGGCCCAGTACGCCGAGGTGGCCTCCCGCGAAGGGTTGGACGAGCTGGTCCAGGGCGCGGTCAAGGCGCGCTTCGCGGAGCGCGAGCAGGAGCTCGGCCCTGACCTCCTGCAGGCGCTCGAGCGACACGAGATGCTGATCGTCCTGGACACGCAGTGGAAGGACCACCTGTTATCGATCGACCATCTCAAGGAAGGCATCGGGCTGCGTGGTTACGGCCAACGCGACCCGTTGACGGAGTACAAGAAAGAGGCGTTCGACCTCTTCGAGGAGATGTTCGAGCGCGTCAAGGCCGCTGTGATCGAGCGGCTCTTCAAGGTGCAGATCGTGCGCGACGCGCCGATGGAGCTACCCGCGATGACGGCGTGGGCGGATGCGCGTGAATCCCGCGGCGAGCTGGCGAGCGAGCCCGCGCGCGCGGCCGTGCCCGCGCCGCGCGCCCAGGCGGCTCCGCGCACGGCGACCGGGGAAAAAATCGGGCGTAACGACCCCTGCTTCTGCGGCTCCGGCAAGAAGTACAAGAAATGTCACTACCTCAAGACATGAAGAGGGACGATATTTAGCGCTCTGCCTCGGTAACACCCCCACGGCTGGTGCTTTTTTCTTTGGTCGTAACGGGTCGCCCGTGCTAAGAAACCCCATGCGCCTCGAGTCCGTTGCGCTGCACGGCTTCAAGTCGTTCGCCGAAAAGACCGTCCTGAAGGTCACGCCCGGCATCACCGCCATCGTGGGTCCGAATGGATGCGGGAAGAGCAACATCTCGGAGTCGGTGCGCTGGGCGCTCGGCGAGCAGAGCGCGAAGTCGCTTCGCGGCCAGCGCATGGAGGACCTGATCTTCCACGGCTCCGCGTCGCGGAAGCCGGTCGGCTTCGCCGAGGTCGAATTGACTTTCAGCAACGACGGCGTGCTCTCGGTGCCGTGGACCGAGGTGGCAGTGAGTCGCCGGCTCTACCGGACGGGCGAGAGCGAGTACTTCCTCAACCAGAACCTGTCCCGCCTGCGTGACATCCTCGACCTCTTCGCCGGCACCGGCGCCAACCCACGCGCGTACTCGGTGATGGACCAGGACAAGCTCAACCACGTGCTCACGGCGAAGCCGCACGAGCGCCGCGTGTTCATCGAGGAGGCCGCCGGGATCGCGCGCTACAAGCAGCAGCGCAACGAAACCCAGGGCAAGCTCGACGCCGCCCGCCAGAACCTCGTGCGCGTGCGTGACGTCATGGACGAGGTGCGCCGACAGCTCGCTTCGCTCGAGCGCCAGGCGAAGAAGGCGCAACAGTACAAGACGCTGCAGACGGAGAAGCGCGATCTGGGCCTGGCGCTGGTCGCCGCGGACTATGCCGGGCTCGCCGGCGAAGGTGAGCGCCTGGCCGCCGAGCTCGTGCGCGTGCGCGACGGGGAGCAGGATCTGCGCACGCGTCTCGCGTCTCTGGCCGCTCGCGAGGCCCGGGCGAGGGAAGCCCTCCAGGAGAGCGAGCACCGCCTCTCGGACCTCCGCCAGTCGGTCGCGAAGGTGCAGGGAGAGCTCGAGAGGCTCCTCGAGCGCCGCGAGCAGATGGGGGTGCAGATTCGCGAGCTCGGCGACGAGAACGTGCGCCTCGACGAAGAAGTTCGGGCGGCCACCGAGCGGCTGTCCTCCATCGTCAGTGAGCGTGAGGAAGTGCGCCGGGCGCTCCGCGACGCGGAGCAGCTCGCCGCCGACCGTTCGCGCGCCTCAGCAGAGTTCGAATCCGCCGTCGAGCGCCAGCGTGCGGCCCTCGCACTGGAACGCGACCACGCTGAGGCGCTTCGCCTCGAACAGACGCGGCTCGCGGGCGAGCGCATCGACCTCATGCGGAGCGCCGGCGAGCTACGGGAGCGCGAGGCTCAGCTGGGGCGACGCGCCGAGCGGCTCGCGGCCGAGCTCGCCCAGGCCAGGACGGAGGCCGACCGGCTCGTGTCGGAGCGGGCCGCGCTGACCGTGGTGCGTAACCGAGCCGCCGCCGAGTTCAGCTCGCTGGAGGAGGAGCGCCGGCGGCTCGATGCAGAGGAAGCCGACGAAACGCGACGGTCGATCGAGGCCGAGGCGCGGCTCGCCGACGCGCGCGTGGCCTTGGCGGCGCGCCGGTCGAGCTTCGAGGCCCTGTCCGAGCTCGAGCGTGCGCGCGAGGGCTATGGGGCTGGCGTCCGCGCGGTGTTCGCGGAGGACCGGCGCGTCGCGTTGCCCGGCGTGGTCGGTACCGTCGCGGACCTGCTCGAAGTCCCACCCGGCATGGAGCGCGCCATCGAAGCGGTGCTGGGAGAGCGGCTCCAGTGGGTGGTCGTCGAGCGGTTCGAACACGCTCGGACGGCCGTCGCATATCTCCGCGACCACGGCCTTGGGTCCGCGACCTTCCTGCCGCTCGAGCACCTGCCGGTAGCTGACGGGCCTGGGCCGGACGACAACGGCGTCCGCTGGGTGACCCGGAGCGTCGGCGCGAATGCGCCGCACCTGGTCCATCACCTCCTCGCGCAGGTGGCGATCGTCGACCACCTCGACGAGGCCGAGGCGCTGTGGCGTCGGAACGGCGTCGTGGCGACCTACGTCACGCCGGGAGGCGAGGTCCTCGGACCGACCGGCCGCCTCCACGGCGGCGAAAACCGCGCGTCGGCGGCCACGGAGCATTCCCTGCTGGCACGCAAGCGCCAGCTACGAGACCTCGAAGGGGAGGTCCAGCGGCTCTCCGCCGTCGTGGATGCGGGACAGACCGACGTCACCACGCTCGGCGCTTCCGTGGTCGCACTGAGGGAGCAGAGCGCCGGGCTCGGGCGGTCGGTGCAGGCGCGTCTGGCGGAACGGCTCGCCGGCGAGAAGGATCTCGAACGGTCCGCCCAGGAGCACGAGCGGGTGCTGCGCCACCTGGAGACGATTTCGGCGGAGTCGCAGCAGGTTGCGCGGGAAGCCGAGGAGACGGGCGCCACGCTCGCGCGGCTCACCCAGCGGATCGCGGTCGCGCGCAACGCCGAAGAGGCGATCGAGGCGGCAGCCGCGAAAGTGCGAGAAGCAATCGAGAGCGCTCAGGCGGACGAGACGGCGCTTGGCGCCGAGTTGACGGCGTGCCGCGTGGATCTCGCCTCCGCAACCGAGCGCGTCGAGGCGCTCGGTCGGGAGCTTCCGCGCCTCGACGAGACCGGGCGCGACCTGGCGCAGCGCCTCGCCCAGGCGGGCCAGCGTCAGACCCAGCTTACCGAGCGGCGGGCGTGGCTCGCCGACGAGCGAGAGCGCACGGACCTCGCGGCGCGTGAGGTCGCGGTGGAGCGCGACCGTACGGACGCGGCGGCGCGACACGCGACGGAGGAGCACGATGGGCTGACCTCCGAGCTCCGCGCGGTCGAGCACGATTCGCGCGGCGCCGAGAGCGAGCTCGGGCGGCTGGTTGCCTCCGCCCACGAGATCGACATCCATTCAACCGAGTGTCGCGTGCGTCGCGAAGAGCTCGGGCAGGAGGCGTGGCGCGTGTACGGTGTCGATGCCCCCGCGCTCGTCGCCCGTCACGATCCGGCACGGGATCTCGACGGCGTCCGAGACCGGGTGGCCGACCTCGAGGAGCGGCTCGCCGCGATCGGTCCGGTGAACCTGGTCGCCGACGATGAGTACCGCGAGCTCGACGAGCGGCTGAATTTCCTTCGGGCTCAGCACGACGACCTCACGGCTTCGATCAAGGACCTCGAGAAGGCGCTGCGTGGGATGACGCGCACCGCGCAGGACCGGTTCGTCCAGGCATTCGACGAGATCAACCTCCACTTCGGCAGGCTCTTCGAGCGACTGTTCGAGGGCGGGCGCGCCGAGCTGAGGCTGGTCGAAGCCGAGGAAGGGGGCGACCCCCTCGACACCGGGGTGGAGCTCATGGCGCAGCCGCGCGGCAAGCGTCTCCAGGCCGTCACTCTGCTTTCGGGTGGAGAGCGAGCCCTCACAGGCCTGGCGCTCCTCTTCGCGATCTTCTACTTCCGGCCAAGCCCCTTTTGCGTCCTCGACGAGGTCGACGCGCCGCTTGACGACGCGAACATCTACCGCTTTCTGCGTGTCCTGAGGGAGTTGACCGGCCAGACGCAGTTCCTGGTCATCACCCACAACCGGAAGACCATGGAAGCCGCCGATGTCCTCTATGGTGTAACGATGGAAGAGCCCGGCCTCTCGACCCTTGTCTCGGTCAACCTGAACGCTTAGCAAGTAGGTGAAGAAGCTGGCTCAATAAGCTACGCTCGTAGTATGTCCGCCGTCGGCGCGTACCTGCGTGACCTTCGCGAGCAGCAGGGGGTCTCTCTCGAGGAGCTTTCCCGGTCAACCCGTGTCCTCCACCACTATCTGGAGGCGCTCGAGACGGACGACCTGGCCTCGCTCCCGGCGCCTGTCTTCACCAAGGGCTTCATCCGCGCGTACTGCCAGGTGCTCGGTGTGTCCTCCGACGAGGCGATCGCCCTCTACGACCTTCGGGCGGGGCAGAGCCGCGAGCCCGCCAGGAGCCTCCCCGTGCCGCCGCCTCCGGCGCCTGACCACCAGGCCCGCGCCGCCACGAGCGAGCGACGCGAGGGGCGGGGCCGGGGCGCCGTGCTGATCAGCTTCGTGCTCCTCGTAGTCCTTGGCGCTGCCCTTTTCGCCGTCACCGTGGCACTTCAGTCGGGACGAGAAGAGGTAGACGGGAGAGGACCTATCCATGTCACGGCGCCTCCACAACCTGAGCCGATCCCGACGCCCGCGGCCGAGCCAGCCGAGAGCGCCCCGGCGCAACCGCCGGTCGCTGCCGAGCCGCTGAAGCGGCCGCCGAGCACCCAGCCTAGCGCCGGCGCTTCCGAGCGCCCTGCCGCGACCCCCAACGTGATCGCGCCAAGCGTCTCGGCGCCCGTCCCCGCCTCCTCTTCAACTGCACAAGGCGTCGTTTCACCGTATCGGCTCGTCGCGCGAACGACGGAAACAACCTGGATGCGCGTTCGTACGGAAGACGGGCGGACCAGCGAGGAGACGATCCCAGCCAACGAGGTGCGGGAGTGGGTATCCAACGGTCCTTTCGTCCTCACCATCGGCAACGCCGGAGGGGTGAGCCTCGAGCTCAACGGCCGGTCGATCCCTCGACTCGGCTCCAGTGGAGCGGTCATCACCCGGATGGTCCTGCCCCCGGACATCCGGTGAAGTTCCTCTCCGGGCTGGGCGATCGCCTCCGCGAGGGGCTGAGGCGCTCGCAGGAGTATCTCGCTGGCGGTCTCGGCGCCGTTCTGGAGACCGATCGACCCATCGACGACGCGCTGCTCGAGGAGCTGGAGGAGTTGCTGATCGCCGCGGACCTGGGAGCCGCCCTGGCCGCCGATTTCACCAATCGCGCCCGGGAAGAGGTGATGTTCGGGACGGTGACCCGCGCCGGCCAGCTACGCCCGCTCTTTCGGCGCTTCCTCGTCGACATGCTGTCGCCGGCTGCCCAACCGCTGAATCTCGATCACCGCCCAGCCGTCGTGCTGCTGCTTGGCGTGAACGGGTCGGGCAAGACCACGACCGCCGCGAAGCTCGCATCGTCGCTGAAGGGTTCGGGCAAGCGCGTGCTCCTGGCGGCGGCCGACACGTTTCGCGCTGCGGCGATCGAGCAGCTCAAGCGCTGGGGTGAGCGCATCGATGTGGAGGTCATCCGACAGGCCGCTGGGTCCGATCCCGGAGCGGTCGTGTTCGACGCGGTCAAGGCGGCCACAGCGCGCGCCCTGGACGTGCTGATCGTCGACACCGCGGGGCGACTGCACACGAAGACGAACCTCATGGACGAGCTGGTGAAGCTCCGCCGTGTGATCGAGCGTCAGCTCCCCGGAGCGCCTCACGAGACCCTGATGGTTCTCGACGCTCCGACCGGTCAGAACGGGTTTGCGCAGGCCCGCGTGTTCCACGAGGCGATCGCCCTCACCGGCGTGTGCCTGACCAAGCTCGACGGCACCGCCAAGGGCGGGATCGTCGTGCGCATCGTCCGCGAGCTCAAGGTCCCCGTAAAGCTGATCGGCTTGGGAGAGCGCGTCGAGGATCTCCAGACGTTCGATCCGCAGGCGTTCGTTGATGCGCTGGTGGGCGAGGCATGAGCGGTGCGGAAGTGGCCGAGCGATTCATGCGGCGGGCGATTGAGCTGGCCGAGGCGGGACGCGGACTCACCTCGCCGAACCCGATGGTCGGGGCGATCGTCGTCACGCCCGCAGGTGAGGTGGTCGGCGAGGGGTTCCATGCCAGGGTGGGCGCGCCGCACGCGGAGGTCGAGGCACTGCGGGAGGCCGGCCCGCGGGCACGCGGCGGGACGCTCTACGTGACGCTCGAGCCGTGCGCCCATCAGGGCCGGACGCCCCCGTGTGCCCCCGCGATCGCTGCGAGTGGCGTGGCGCGCGTGGTCGCGGCCGTCAGTGACCCGAACCCGCTCGTCTCGGGACGGGGCTTCGCCGAGCTCCGGCGCGCGGGCGTCGAGATCGTCACGGGCGTGGCCGCCGCGGACGCGGAGCGCCAGAACCGCGTGTTCCTGACCGCGATGCGCGAGCGACGACCCCACATCACGCTCAAGGCCGCCATGACGCTCGACGGCAAGATCGCCGACCTCCACGGCGCCTCGCGGTGGATCACGGGTGAGCCCGCCCGGCGGCACGCCCACCAGCTCCGCAGTGAAGCTGACGCGATCGTCGTGGGGGTCGGGACCGTGCTGCGCGACGATCCCGAGCTCACCGTGCGTCTGGGGCGCCCGTGGCCGCGCGAGCCGCTGCGGGTCGTGCTCGACACCCGGGCGCGGACGCCGCGTGAGGCCCGCTTCGTCCGGGCGGGGACGCCGAGTTGCGCGCTGATCGTCGTTGGCGCGAACGTCCCGGAGGAGCGCATCCGCGAGCTCGCGGGCTCGGGGGCAACGATCGTGCCGTGCCGGACACGAGACGGGCGAGTGGAGCTGGGAGCACTCCTGAGCGAGCTCTTCACCCGTGAGGTCCGGGCAGTGCTTGTCGAAGGCGGTGGGGAGGTTCACGCGGCTTTCCTCGATGCGGGGCTGGTCGATCGCGTGGCGATGTACGTAGCTCCGCTGCTCGTCGGAGGACGCGACGCGACCCCGGTCGTCGGGGGTGTTGGACGAGAGCTCAAGAGCGCCGTCCGGCTCGGCGGCTTCGCCGTCACCAAACTGGGTGACGACCTCCTGATCGAGGCCGAGGTTCTCAGAGGGATACCGGGCGACTGATGTTCACCGGGATCGTCGAGGAGGTCGGCTCGGTCCGGGCGATCCGGCTCAGCCCGCGCGTCGCGACGCTTGAGGTCGACGCCGTCGTGACGGTCGAAGGGGCGGACGTCGGTGGCAGCATCGCGGTGAACGGCGTGTGCCTGACGGTGGTCGAGCGACACCCGGGAGGCTTCGCGTTCGAGATGGGTCCGGAAACGCTCGGCCGCACGGCGCTGTCTCGGCTGGCTCCGGGTGACCCGGTGAATCTGGAACGGCCGCTGCGCTTTGGCGGTGCCCTCGGCGGGCACCTCGTCTTGGGCCACGTCGACGGTGTGGGAACCGTGGACGCCGTAACTCGGGTAGAATCGACGGCGCGGGTGCGGATCACGCTGCCGGGCCGCGAGCTCGAGCCGTTGCTGATCCCCCAGGGGTCGGTGGCGGTCGATGGTGTCAGCCTCACCGTGGCCGGGTTGGCGGAGCTGAGCTTCGAGGTGATGCTGATCCCGCACACGCTGGCGGTGACGACGCTAGGACGGCTCAAGCCGGGGCATGCGACGAACATCGAGGTGGACGTGATCGGTAAGTATCTGGTTCGCTCGCTGGCATTGAGGGGGACGACATGACAGCGTTTTCGGCCATCGAGGCGGGCATCGAGGAGATCCGACAGGGACGCATTCTTCTCGTCGTGGACGACGAGGACCGCGAGAACGAAGGCGACCTCGTGATGGCGGCCGACCGTGTGACGCCCGAAGCGGTGAACTTCATGGCGAAGCACGGCCGAGGCCTGATCTGTGTCCCTCTGCTCGGTGAGCGCCTGGACGAGCTCAAGATCTCGATGATGGTCTCCGACAACACGGCCCCTATGGGAACCGCGTTCACGGTTACCGTGGACGCGCGGCGGGGTGTCACGACCGGCACCTCCGCGTACGACCGCGCCGTCACGATTCGTACGCTCGTCGATCCCTTGATGCGTTCCGACGACCTGACCCGTCCGGGCCACATCCTGCCGCTACGGGCGATGCCGGGCGGAGTCCTTCGACGGGCCGGCCACACGGAAGCCGCGATCGACCTCGCTCGCCTGGCGGACTGCTACCCGGCGGGTGTCATCTGCGAGGTCCTCGACGAGGACGGCGACATGGCGCGGGTGCCACAGTTGACCGAGCTCGCCCAGGTGCACGGCCTCAAGATGATCACGATCAGGGACCTCATCGAATATCGGATTCTCAAGGAAAAGCTGGTCCGGCGGATCGCGACGACGAAGCTTCCGACGGAGTTCGGCGAATTCAGCGCGATCGCGTACGACACCACGGTGGACAGCCGCGTGCCGCTCGCCCTGGTGATGGGCTCCGTGTCCGGCGACGAACCCGTGCTGGTCCGTGTGCACTCCGAGTGTCTGACGGGAGACGTTTTCCACTCACGCCGATGCGACTGCGGGCTTCAGCTGGACAAGGCTCTCGCCCGGATCCAGGCGGAGGGGCGCGGGGTCTTCGTCTATATGCGGCAGGAGGGGCGCGGGATCGGGCTCCTCAACAAGATGCGCGCCTACGAGCTTCAGGACCAGGGCAAGGACACGGTCGAAGCCAACGCGGCGCTGGGCTTTCATGCCGACCTTCGCGACTACGGCATCGGCGCCCAGATCCTCGTGGATCTCGGGGTCAAGAACCTGAAGCTCCTGACCAACAATCCGAAGAAAATCGTCGGTCTCGAGGGGTACGGTCTTCAGATCGCCGAGCGCGTACCCATCGAGATCCCAGCGACGGAGACCAACCGGAAATACCTCAGCACAAAGCGCGACAAGCTCGGGCACCTCCTGTCGTCGCTGCCAGACTGAAATGGCCGGTCGCGCCCCGAAGCTCCGCCGGGTCGCCCGGAGCCCCGGATCACTCAGGTTCGCGATCGTTGCAGCCCGCTTCAACGAGCGCATCACCCAGCGGCTCGTCGCCGGTGCGTTACAAGCGCTCCGGGCCGCCCGGCTCGGTCCCGACGCCATCGAGGTGCATTGGGTGCCTGGATCCTTCGAGCTCCCTCAAGCCGCGAGCCACCTGGCGGCGACCGGCCGGTACGCAGGGATCGTGTGCGTGGGCGTCGTGATCCGAGGCCAGACTCCCCACTTCGAGCACGTTGCGCGCGAGGCCGCATCGGGCATCCGACAGGTGGCGCTGGCCACCGGCGTGCCAGCGACCTTCGGGCTCATCACGGCTCTGAGTGAAGAGCAAGCGTGGGCGCGAGCGGGCGGCGAGGTGGGCAACCGGGGTGAAGAGGCCGCCGAGGCGGCTCTGCAGATGGCCGAGTGGATCCGAAGCATACGCGATGGCGGAGTAGAAGGTGAGCGGGCGAGTCGGAGCCCTGCGCGCGTGACCCCTTCAGAAGCGGGTGAACGGGCGAGTCGGGGCCACGTGCGCCTTTCTCAGGCCACCCGCGGTCCAAGGCGGCCTCACGGCACCCGATAAAATGGGAAAGCGCAGGAAGACCCGCGAGGTCGCGCTCCAGTTCCTGTACCAGCTCGACCTCAACGGTGAGGACGATCCGACACCGCACGAGGTTGAATTCTGGGCGCGCCACCCAGTCGACGGAAGTACGCGGGTGTTCGGCGACGCCCTGGTGCGGGGCGCCAAAGCGAACCAGGCGAAGATCGACCAGGTGATTTCGCAGTGCGCCGAGCACTGGGACCTCGAGCGGATGGCCGTCGTCGACCGCAATATCCTTCGGCTGGCCGTCTATGAACTGCTGTGGACCGCGGACGTGCCGCCGAAGGTCGCCATCAACGAGGCCATCGAGATCGCCAAGAAATTCGGAACGAAGGAGTCGAGCCGATTCATCAACGGCGTGCTCGACCGCATCCACAAAGAACTCCGTCCAATCTCCTGAGCCCGGCCGTGCGGTACGCGGTGCTCTCCGACATTCATGGCAACCTCGAGGCGCTCGAGGCCGTGCTGGCCGACGCGGCGCCGCGGACGGACGCGCTCCTCTGTCTCGGGGATCTCGTCGGCTACGGTGCCGATCCGGTTGCCTGCGTCGAGATCGTCGCCGAGCGTGCGCAGTCGATCACGTGCGGCAATCACGAGCATGGCGTGGCCGGCCTTCTCGCGCTCGACTGGTTCAATCCCCACGCGCGCGCTGCCGCCGAATGGACGCGTGAGCGACTGGACGACGATCACCGGACGTACCTGGCCGGACTCCCGCTGGTCACGGTGGTGGGCGACGCCACCCTCGTCCACGCCTCGCCCGATCGCCCTGACGAATGGGAATATCTCGTCACAGCGCAGGACGGCTTCGATGCGTTCTCGGCGTTCGCCACGCGGCTCTGCTTCGTCGGCCACTCGCATCTGGTGAGCGTGTGGTCGCTGGGTTCCACCGGGCCGGAGCACCTGCCGGGGCCGATCGATTTCGCGCTGGAGCGCGGCCGCCGCTACATCGTCAATGTGGGCAGCGTCGGTCAGCCGCGCGATCGGGACCCACGCGCGGCCTACGCGATCTGGGACACCGAGCGGGGAACGGTCGCGAGCCGGCGCGTCGTCTACGACATCGCGACGGCGGCAACGAAGATCCGCCGCGGAGGGTTGCCTCGGTTTCTCGCCGACCGGCTGGCGTGGGGCTCCTGATCCTACGCCCGTCGCTTCCCCGCGCTGCCGTCCTCGCGGCCACCGCCGTCGGCATGGCGCTGGCTTTTCCCCGCACCGACTGGGAGGACGTCGTCTGGGTGGTCCTGGCGCCGCTGCTGGTGACCACGGTGAGGGGCCCGGCACGCGCCGCCCTTGGGTGGGGGTGGTTCTTCGGGACCGTATTCTTCCTGATGCTGCTGCGGTGGCTCGATTTCACGTTCAGGACCTACAGCACGATTCCCTGGCCGTTGACCTGGGGCCCAACGCTCGCGCTCGCAGCGTATTGCGGGTTGTATGTCGGGGTCTTCGCCGCCGCCGTGTCGTGGCTGGCGCGACGCTCGGTCGCCCGGGCTCTCTGCGCGTCGCCGTTCTTGTGGGTGGGCGGGGAGTGGGTTCGCGGTCATCTCTTCGGTGGCTTCCCCTGGGGCATTCTCGGCTACGCGCAGTACCTGCGCCTGCCCGTCATCCAGATCGCCGAGCTCGGAGGCGTCTACGGGGTCTCGCTCGTGATCGTCGCGGTGAACGCCGCGCTCGCGGGCTGTCTCGTCCTCTCGTGGCGTTCCGCCCTCGGCGGGGTTGCGCTCGCCGGGGTGGTGCTCGGCGGTACGATGGGCTTTGGGATCTGGCGCCTAGGCGCTCCCCTGTCCTCGGACGAGGCCAAGGTGGCCATCATGCAGCCATCGATCGAGCAGCCGCTGAAGTTCGAGCCCAACTATGCCGAGAAGACGGTCGAGATTTACCTCTCTCTGACACAGCGGGCGGGTGCCGAGCACCCCGATCTGATCGTGTGGCCCGAGACGGCTGTCCCCACGGTGCTCCGCCGTGATGAGGACCTTCTGAGAGCTCTGGCGGCCATGTCCAGGGCCGTCAGCGCCCCGTTGCTCGTGGGCTCCATCGATGCTGATGGAGCGACTCCGCCCAAGCTGTATAACAGCGCGTTTCTCCTGACTGAACGTGGGATTGTCGGGAGGTATGATAAGATCCACCTCGTCCCGTTCGGAGAGTTCGTGCCGCTGTCGAGATTGATCGGATTCGTCAGGGGCTGGGCCGAGTTCATCGCTGAGCTCGAGCCGGGCTCCCGTGCGAGCGTCTTCCCGGGCCCGCCAGCCCCGTTCGCCGTCGTAATCTGTTACGAGGGGATCTTCCCGGAGCTCGTCCGTGAATTCATGAGAGGTGGGGCGCGCCTGATCGTAAACATGACGAACGACGCTTGGTTCGGCCGGACGAGCGGCCCGTGGCAGCATCTTGCCATGTACCCGTTCCGCGCGGTCGAGCACCGCGTCTCGGTGGTGCGTGCGGCGAACACCGGGGTGTCGGCGTTCATCGCGCCGACCGGACAGATCGTGCGGCGCGCGTCGCTCTACGAGCGCACGACGCTCACCGAGCGCGTGCCCCTGCGTGCCGGAGAGACCGTCTACTCCCGCTTCGGTGACTGGCTCGCCTATCTGGCGCTCGGCGTGTCGGGCGCGTCACTGGCCGCGCGCGCGCGGCCACGAGCTGCCTGATGCTGGGTGATTCCAAGCGTGATGTGGCCGAGCTCACGGGTCGCCTGACCGAGCTCCGGGGGCATCTTTGACGTCCCCGTCAAAGAGCAGCGGCTCACCGCGCTCGACACCGAGATGGCGCAACCGTCCTTCTGGGAGGACAACCGTCGCGCGCAGGAGGTCATCCGCGAGCGGACCGAGCTATCGCGGCTCGTCACACGGGTGAAGGAGCTCGCCGCCAAGGCCGAGGATCTCACGGTGCTCCTCGAGCTGGCCGAAGAGGCGACCGACGGGAGCCTCGACGCCGAGATCGCCGACGGCGTGGCGGGCCTCCGGAAGGACCTCGACGAGTTCGAGATGAAGATCATGCTCTCGGGGTCCCACGACACGAAGGCCGCGATCGTGTCGATCCATCCTGGAGCGGGGGGTACCGAGTCGCAGGATTGGGCGCAGATGCTGCTCCGGATGTATCTCAGATGGTGTGAGCGCGCGGGCTTGAAGGCGGAGGTCGTTGATCTGCTCCCGGGTGACGAGGCCGGCATCAAGTCCGCGACGGTCGAGGTATCCGGCGAGTACGCGTTCGGCTACCTCCGCGGCGAGACGGGCGTGCACCGTCTGGTGCGGATCTCTCCGTTCGACGCTTCGCGCCGTCGACAGACGAGCTTTGCCTCGGTGGCGGTGGTCCCCGAGGTCGACGATGTCGAGGAGCAGCGCGAAGAGCTGGCCGAGCTGACGGGTCAGAAGAAGGAGATTGCCTTTGGCAGCCAGATCCGCTCGTACACGTTCCATCCCTACCAACTGATCAAGGATCATCGGACCGGGCTCGAGGTCGGTAACGTCGACGCCGTCATGGACGGCGACCTGGACGCTCTGATCAAGGCATACCTGCTCTGGGCGCGGGGCCGGGAAGCGTGAATCACGACGACAACGAGCTGATCCGGCAACGGCGTGAAAAGCTTGAGGCCCTGCGCCGGAGCGGGATCGATCCGTTCGGTGGCCGGTATCCCGTGACGCACTGGGCTCGCGGCCTCGCCGAGCGGCTCGGCGGCGCGAGCGAGGAGGAGCTGAAAGGCTTCGGTCCCGTGAGCCTCGCGGGTCGCGTCGTGGCGATGCGCCATCACGGCAAGACGTGCTTCGCGCATCTCATGGACCAGACAGCACGGATCCAGCTCTACGCGCGTGCCGACGGGCTCGGCGACGAGTACGCGCGCTTTGTCGAGCTCGACGCGGGCGACTTCATCGGCGTGACGGGCGAGATGTTCCGGACGCGGACAGGGGAGTTGACGGTCGCCGTGAAGACCGTCAGCTTCCTGGCCAAGTCGCTGCGGCCTCTCCCAGAGAAGTGGCACGGCCTGAAGGACGTCGAGACGCGTTACCGGCAACGGTACGTGGACCTGATCGTCAACACCGAGGCGCGCGAGATTTTCCTGATGCGCGCGCGACTGATCCGGGCCATGCGGGCGTTCCTCGACGCGCGGGGCTTCCTCGAGGTCGAGACACCCATGATGCAGCCGATTCCCGGCGGCGCGATCGCGCGGCCGTTCAAGACCCACCACAACGCGCTCGGCATGGATCTCTATCTGCGCATCGCCCCCGAGCTCTACCTGAAACGGCTCCTCGTCGGTGGCTTCGAGCGCGTCTACGAGATCAACCGGAACTTCCGGAACGAGGGGACCTCGACGCTGCACAACCCTGAGTTCACGATGCTCGAGTTCTATCAGGCGTACGCCGACTACACGGATCTGATGGAGCTGACGGAAGCGCTCTTCGTCGACCTCGCCCACTCGCTGCGGGGCTCCCTGGCCCTCATGTGGGGCGAGCACCCGCTCGACCTCAAGCCGCCCTGGCGGCGGCTAGCGTTCTTCGACGGCCTGTCCGAGACCCTCGGGCTCTGCGTGACGCCCGAGACGGACGTCGCAGCTGTGGCACGGGCGGCGGCCGCGCGCGGCATCGTTCACGACGAGGGACCCGCGCCGAAACTCTGGAAGGAGGCGTTCGAGACCCTGGTTGAGCCGACATTGGTCCAGCCGACGTTCGTGGTCGACTTCCCGACCGAGCTCTCCCCGCTCGCCAAGCGCAAGCGGGACAACCCACTGCTCGTCGATCGGTTCGAGTTGTTCGTCGCGCAGCACGAGATGGCGAACGCCTACAGCGAGCTGAACGACCCGGTCGACCAGCTCGCGCGCTTCCGCGAGCAGGCGGGCCTGCAGGCGCGGGGGGACGACGAGGCCCACTGGCTCGACGAGGACTACGTCCGGGCGCTCGAGTACGGCATGCCGCCCGCCTCGGGCGAGGGCATCGGCATCGACCGGCTGCTCATGATGTTCGCGAACCAGCCGTCGATCCGCGAGGTGATCCTGTTCCCGCTCCTGCGACCGGAAGGCGGGCGCGCGGCCGGCGCTGGCGAGGAAAGCTGATGGGGCTCATGAAACGGGGGCTGCCATTCGAGCTTCTGCTGGGCTTCCGGTATCTCAGATCGCGCGGGCAGCGGACGAACCTGTCGCTTTTCGTCTGGATCGGCCTTGGTGGGGTGTTCCTCGGGGTCGCCGCGCTCATCGTGGTGCTCGCGGTGATGACTGGCTTTCAGGATGGGATCCGCGATCGGATCATTGCCGGAAGCCCGCATCTGCTGATCTTCCAGAGCGGGGCGCAAGGGCTCGACGAAGCGGACCGCATCGCCGGCCGCGTGAAGACGATTCGGGGCGTGCACTCGGCCACTCCCTTCGTGCATCAGCAGGCGCTCTTCACCACGTCCGGCGGTGGGGCGCGCGGCGGTCTGATCCGGGGCGTGGACCTGACGACTCCGGCGGTCCGGGAGGACGTTCGGTCGCAGCTCCGTCAGGGGGCGCTCGAGCCGCTCGCCGACGGCGCGCCCGCGATCCTGCTGGGCCGCGAGCTGGCGCGGAATCTCGGCGTGTTCCCCGGCGACCCCGTGACGGTGATCTCTCCGGAGGGCGCCGTGACGGCTGTCGGCATGGTCCCCAAGATGCGGCGCTACACGGTGGCTGGCACGATCGAGATCGGCATGCACGAATACGATTCCTCGATCGCCTACCTGAGCCTGCCCGTGGCCAAGGAGTTCGCGGGGATCGCCGGAGTCACCGGGATCGAGGTCAAGCTCGCGGATCCGTTCGACGCCAAGCGCGTCGGCCAGGTGGTGGCCGCCGAGCTGGGCTTTCGCTACTGGGTGCGCGACTGGATGGAGATGAATCGGAGTCTCTTTGCCGCGCTCCAGCTCGAAAAGCTCGCCCTCTTCGTCGTGGTGACAATCATCGTGCTGGTCGCGGCGTTCGCGATCATCGGTCACCTCGTGTTGCTCGTCGCCGAGAAGCGCAAGGAGATCGGCATCCTCAAGGCCGTCGGCGCTTCGGCGCGGTCGATCACAATGGTGTTCTTCGCGGTCGGCATGACGATCGGCGTTGCTGGCACGGCGGCCGGCGCCGCCGTCGGCCTCAGCGTGATCTGGGCACAGAACACCTACAAGGTGATCAGACTGGCCGGCGACGTGTACCAGATCGACCACCTTCCCATGAAGCTCACGGTGAGCGACGGACTCATGATCATCGGCGCCACGCTTCTGCTGTCGTTCCTGGCCACCATCATCCCGGCCAGGCGCGCGGGGTCGTTGGTCCCCGTCGATGTCCTGCGCTATGAGTAACGACCCGGCGGCGGTGCTGCTGGTCGGTGAGGAGCTCGAGAAGGAATACCGGACGGGACCAGAAGTCGTCCGCGTGCTTCGAGGGGCGAGCGTGGCCATTGGTGCCGGCGAGTTCGTCGCCCTCATCGGCGCCTCGGGCGTCGGGAAGTCGACACTGTTACACCTGCTCGGCGGGCTCGACAGGCCGACGGGCGGGCGCGTTCTCTTCCAGGGAGAGGACCTCGCCGCCTGGGGCGAGGCCGGGCTGGCTCGCTACCGGCGCCGCGACGTGGGATTCGTCTTCCAGTTCTACAACCTGCTCAGCGACATGAGTGCGCTTGAGAACGCGATGATTCCTGCGCTGATCGAGCGGAAGCCTCTTGGGGAGGTCAGAGAGTTGGCGGCGGCCGCTCTCGCGGAGGTTGGGCTCGGCGACCGGATGAGCCACCGACCCGGTGAGCTCTCGGGCGGCGAGCAGCAGCGGGTGGCGATCGCCCGGGCACTCATCAACAGGCCCAAGGTGATCCTTGCCGACGAGCCGACAGGCAACCTGGACCCTAAGACCAGCGAGGTCATCTACGATCTTTTCCTGCGACTTCAGGCGGAGCGGGGCCTCGCCTTTCTGGTGGCGACCCACAACCCGGACCTTGCGCGAAAGGCCGAGCGGGGGTATCGCCTCGTCGAAGGCCGGGCGCGCGAGATTTTGGACGGGGCGAATGCGATCGGGTAAGGGTTTCGCGGAGTTAGTCGGCCCGGGAGAAAAAAGGCTGGCGGCCGTGGAGACGGTGGGCTATACTGAGCTCGCAGTCCGGTAACTAGGCGTCGCCGAAAGAAAAATCCGCATCCCGCGACCTGCGGAAGGGGTGGGAAACGCCAGTGTTTGAACGATTCACGGAACGGGCGCGACGGGTCATCATCTTAGCGCGGGAGGAGGCGGGGCGGTTCCGCCACGATTTCGTCGGTACTGAACACGTCCTCCTCGGCCTGATCCGTGACGGCGAAGGCATCGCGACTGCAGTTCTCCAGCGACTTGGGCTTCGGCTCGAGACCGTGAAAGCGGAGGTCGAGCGGGCCCTCGCCGGGTTCCCCAAGACGCTCACGTTCGGGGAAGTGCCGTTCACGCCGCAGGCCAAGCGGGTTCTCGAGCTCTCGATCGAAGAGGCTCGCCAGCTCGGTCACAACTACATCGGGACCGAGCACTTGCTCCTTGGCCTCATGAAGGAAGGGCAGTCGATCGCCGCGAAGATCCTTGAGTCACTCGGCGCTAGGCTCGACGAGGTGCGGCAAGAGACGCTGGCGCTCCTGGGTGACCAGTACTATCCGAGACCGAAGAAGCGCTCCCAGACACCGGTGCTCGACGAGTTTGCTCGCGACCTGACTCAGCTGGCTCGGGAGAGCAAGCTCGATCCGGTCATCGGCCGTGAGCAAGAGATCGAGCGCGTCATCCAAATCTTGGCTCGTCGCACGAAGAACAACCCGGTGCTGATCGGAGAGCCCGGGGTCGGCAAGACCGCGATCGTCGAAGGGCTCGCCCAGAAGATCGTCAGCCACGACGTACCCGACGTGCTGGTGAACAAGCGGCTGCTCCAACTCGACCTCGGCGCGCTGGTCGCGGGGACGAAGTACCGCGGCCAGTTCGAGGAGCGGTTGAAGGCGGTCATGAAGGAGATCCGTCAGTCGGAGAACGTCGTCCTCTTCTTGGATGAACTCCACACGCTCATCGGCGCCGGCGCGGCCGAGGGCGCAATCGACGCCTCGAACATGCTCAAGCCCGCCCTCTCGCGCGGCGAGATCCAAACAATCGGGGCGACGACGCTCGACGAGTACCGAAAGTACATCGAGAAGGACGGGGCCCTCGAGCGGCGCTTCCAGCCGGTCATCGTCAAGGCGCCGACGGTGCCGGAGGCGATCGAGATCATCCGGGGCCTGCGGCACAAGTACGAGGCCCACCACCGGGTCAAGATCAGCGAGCAGGCGATCTCCGCGGCGGTGCACCTCGCCGACCGGTACATCACCGACCGCCAGCTTCCCGACAAGGCCATCGACGTGATCGACGAAGCGTCGTCGCGGACGCGCCTGATGGCGCTAACACCGCCGCCCGAGCTCAAAGAGATCGAGAAAGAGCTCGAGCGGGTGATCCGCGAGAAGGACATGTATCTCGAGGCGCAGGAGTTCGAGAAAGCGGCGTCGCTCCGCGAGAAGGAAAAGGTGCTCCGCCACCGTGACGAGGAGTTGAAGCGCGAGTGGGAGAAGAACAAGGGCAAGGGCACCCAGTCGGTCGAAGAGGAGGACATCGAGTTCATCGTCTCCCGCTGGACCGGGATCCCGCTTCGAAAGCTCGAGGAGAAAGAGTCCGAAAAGCTGGCCCGGATGGAAGAGGCGCTGCATGGGCGGATCATCGGCCAGAACGACGCCGTCGCGGCCGTCGCGCGCGCGATCCGCCGGTCCCGCGCCGGGCTGAAGGACGCGAAGCGCCCGGTGGGATCGTTCGTGTTCCTGGGGCCGACCGGCGTGGGCAAGACGGAGCTCGCCAGGGCCCTCGCCGAGTACCTGTTCGGCGACGAGAATGCGCTGATCCGCGTGGACATGTCGGAGTACATGGAGAAGTTTTCGGTCTCGCGCCTCCTCGGCGCGCCCCCCGGCTACGTCGGCTACGAAGAGGGCGGGTTCCTCACCGAGAAAGTGCGACGGCGACCGTACTCCGTCGTGCTGTTCGACGAGATCGAAAAGGCGCACCCGGACGTCTTCAACATGATGCTCCAGGTGCTGGACGATGGACGGCTCAGCGACTCGCTCGGCCACGTCGTGGATTTCAAGAACACGATCCTGATCATGACCTCGAATCTCGGCACGAGCCTGATCGGCAAGCGCGTCTCCCCTGGGTTCCTTCAGGAAAGCGACGAGTCGTCCTACGACAAGATGAAGGAGCGTGTTCTCGAGGAGATGAAGCGGGCGTTCCGGCCGGAGTTCCTCAACCGCATCGACGACATCATCGTCTTCCACGCTCTGTCCCTCGACCACATCAGAGAGATCATCCGCTTGATGATCGGTCGGATCAACAAGCAGCTCACCGAGAAGGCCATCGAGCTCGTGCTGACACCGGCAGCCGAAGCGGCGCTGGTGGAGAAGGGGTACGACCAGACGTACGGCGCGCGGCAGCTGCGGCGCACGATCCAGAAGCACATCGAGGATCCTCTGGCCGAGGCGATCGTCCGAGGCCAGGTCGCGGAGAGCGCTCGCATCGAGGTGGACGTCGACGGGGCGGGCTTCACGTTCCGCGAAGCGCAGGCCGCCGACGCGCCCCTCGAGCTTGCAGAGCACTAGCACGCCGTCCCCACACGCCTGAGAGGCCGGTGACAATAGCGGGACCAGTGCGTCTCACCATTGTCGTCGTCTTCGCGGCGAGCCTGCTCCCCGCCGCGATGGCGCGGGCGCAGCCGGCTCAGGCCCCCCCCATCGTCGTCAAGGACATCCAAGTCGAGGGCAGCCGGCGAGTCCACGACGCCGTGATTCTCGGCCGCGTCAAGAGCACCGTCGGCTCGACGTTCAACCCTTCCCTCCTCTCCGAGGACATCCGCGCCATCTTCGGCCTCGGGTTCTTCGACGACGTCCAACTACGAGTCGAAGACTTCGAGGGCGGGGTGAAGGTCGTGTTCGTGGTGACCGAGCGTCCGTTCGTGCGCGACGTCGACTTCGTCGGTCACAAGAAGGCCGACCGGGAGACGCTGCAGGAGAAGATCGACATCAAACTGGGTAGCGTCTACAACCCCGTCGACGTACAGCGCGCCGTGGAGAAGCTCCGCGACTACTACGAGGACGAGGGGTACTTCGAGGTTCAGATCACCCCGAACGTCGAGAAGTTCAGCGACGGTGATGTGCGCCTGGTCTTCAGCATCGTCGAGGGGCGCCAGATGACCATCGACACGATCGTGTTCCGCGGGAACAAGGGACTGACGGACGACCAGCTCAAAGACGCGATGGAGACGAAGGAACGGCAGTACTTCATCCTGCGCGGCAAGGTGCAACGCCAGCGCCTCGACACGGACGTCGACCGTATCATCGCTGCGTACAACGACAACGGCTACATCCAGGCTCGGGTGGAATCGACCGACATCGCCATCGATCGCGAGCGGGCGCGCGTGACGATCACGGTCGTCGTCGTGGAGGGCCCCCAGTTCACGGTCGGGACGGTGCAGATCACGGGCGTGACGCTCCTACCGGAGCGCGAGATCTACCGGCAGATCAAATTGAAGACCGGCGACGTCTTTTCGGTGGGGAAGGTCCGCGACAGTGTCCAGGGGATTCTGAATCTCTACAGCACGATCGGCCGCGCCTCGGCCGACGTGAATCCGAAGCGCGATCAGCTGACTGCGACCAACCAGATCAACCTGACCTTCGAAGTTTCGGAAGGGCCGGAAGTGTACGTCGAGCGGATCAATATCAGCGGCAACGTGCGGAGCGAGGACAAGATCCTGCGCCGCGAGCTCCCGCTGCGCGAAGGGGACCTCTACACGCTGCAGAAAAGGGAGCGGGCCCGGCAGAAGCTCGTCAACCTGGGTTTCTTCGAGAGCGTGGCGGTCACGACGCAGCCCGGCGCGGACAAGACCAAGATCGTCGTGAACGTCGACGTGGTCGAGCGAGCCACGGGGCTCTTCAGCATCGGCGGCGGCTATTCATCGGTCGACTCGCTGGTCGGCACGATCGATCTCGCCCAGCGCAACTTCCTCGGCCGGGGCTGGGAGGCCGCGATCCGAATCCGCGCCGGCGCCAAGACGCAGCAGGGTACCATCAGCTTCACCGAACCCTGGCTCTTCGACCGCCCGCTCTCGGCGGGGTTCGACATCTTCAAGAGCATCCGGGATTACACCGATTACACGTACGACACCACCGGCGTGAATCTGCGCCTGAGTCACCCCTTCGCGGAGTACTGGCGTTGGCACCTCGGATACCGGGTGTCGCGCGACGACATCAGAAACATCGATGACTTCGCGTCGCCCGCGTTGAAGGACCAGCAGGGCATCACGCTGACCTCCGCGGTCGGAGGGTCACTGACCCGCGACAGCCGCGACGTGATCGCCGCACCGACGAAGGGCTTGCAGACGGTGCTCAGTCTGGACTTCGCCGGGCTTGGCGGCGACTCGAAGTTCGTCAAGATGACGGCGCTTCAGACCTACTTCAAGCCGATCTGGCTCGGCCACATCATTGCGGTGCGGGCGGAGGGAGGGTACGGATTCGGCTGGGCGGACGAACCGCTGCCGCTCTTCGAGCGCTTCTTCCTCGGCGGTCCGAACTCGATCCGCAGCTTCAAATTCCACGGCCTCTCGCCCGTGGACGAGACCGGATTCAAGACCGGCGGAACGAGCGAAATACTCGGCAACGTCGAGTACATAATCCCCTTGCCTTTTGCCTTCCGGCTGGCGGGCTTCTTCGACATCGGCAACGTCTACGGATTCAGCACCTCATTCGATCCCACGGACCTTCGCAAGGCGGCGGGCGGAGGTATACGATGGCAGTCGCCGTTCGGCCCGATCCGCGTGGACTACGGTTTCAATCTTGACCGGCGAGCGGGTGAGGCGATGGGGGCGTTTCACTTCTCTGTTGGCTCGCCGTTCTAGGAGGGTTGGATGAAGGAATGGAGTGGCGCAATCATCGTGGTGACCGTGCTCCTCGGTGTGGCCGTGTCCCCGGTCGTCGCCCAGGCGCCGGGGCCGACTGCGTCTCCGGCGCCCGCCTCCGGGTCGGCGATCCGGATCGCGTATATCGACGTGCAGCGGGTACTGGCCCGGTCCTCGGCGGGCGTGGCGGCCCGCGAGCAGCTCGAGCGCGAGAAGGCAGTGATGCAGCGCGAGATGGAAGGTAAGCGCCAGGAACTCGAGAAGCTGCGCGACGAGCTCGAGAAGAAGGGGGCGCTGATGACACCCGACGCTCGGCGCGAGCGGCAGGAGCAGTTCGAGCGCAAGCGCCGTGACGCCGCGCGGCAGATGGACGATTTCCAGAAGGAGCTCGAGAAGAAGGAGCAGACGCTGCTCCAGCGGGTCCTGCAGGAGCTGTCGGGAGTCATCGAGCGGGTCGGCAAGGAGCGCGGGTACTACCTCGTCGTGGAGAAGCGAGGCGCCTCGGTCCTCTATGCGTCGCCGGACGCCGATCTGACCGACGAGATCATTCGTGCGTACGACCAGCAGGCGCCGAAGAAGTCGCCCTGATGGACACGCCAGCGGGGGCCGTTCGAGCTCACCGAGCGCGGCGCGGGCCGGGAGGTCGCCTTGGCGATGCCTGAGGGCGTGCATCCGACGGCCGTGGTAGATCCGAAGGCGACGCTCGGCGCGGGCGTCCGGATCGGCGCGTTTTCCGTCGTCGGCTCCGAGGTGACCATCGGCGCCGATGCCGAGATCGGACACCACTGCGTGTTCGAGGGTCGCGTCGAGATCGGCGAGCGCGCGAAGGTGGGCCACGGGTCGTTGCTGGGCGGACGGCCCCAGGACCTCAAGTATTGTGACGACACCCCGTCCGGCGTCCGGATCGGCGCCGACACCGTGATCCGAGAGTACGTGACGATCCACCGCGCGACCAGCGCCGGAGGATGGACCGAGATCGGCAAGGGATGCCTGCTCATGGTCACGAGCCACGTGGCCCACGATTGTCGCGTCGGCGACGGCGCCATCATCATCAACGGCGCCGCAATCAGCGGACACTGTCAGATCGGCGAGCGGGCCACGATCGGGGCCTTCGTCGGCATAGTACCGTTCACACGCATCGGCGCGTACGCGTACGTTGGAGGCCTCTCGAGGGTCAACGCCGACGTGCCTCCCTATGTTCTGGTGGAGGGAAACCCGGTCACCGCCCACGGGATCAACATCGTCGGGTTGAGGCGTGCCGGCATCGCTGCCGCTGATCGCCGGCTCTTGCAGGACGCGTATCGACTGCTGTACCGGAGCGGGCTCTCGCCGCGGCGGGCCGTCGAGCGGATCCGCCGGGAGCTGCCGGCAGCAGCACCGGTGATCGGCCTGCTCGACTTCATCACCGGCGCTCGGCGCGGGATCTGCGGCGCCGCGCAGCGAGGGGGCTCGGCGCTCGGGGCCGGGGAGCGCCTGGTCCCGCGCCCGGAAAGCGAGCCGGTGTAAATGGGCTCGGACGACCGGAGGCTGCGCGCGGGTGTCGTGGGCGCAGGACACATGGGCCAGTACCACCTGCTCGCCTACGCCGAGTTGTGGGACATCGAGCTGGCGGCCGTCGTCGATTCCGACCGGGAGCGGGCCGCCCACGTGGCGGCGTACTACGACACCCGCCCGCTCGTCGACCATCGCGATCTGATCGGCGTGGTCGACCTCGCCAGCGTTGCCGTGCCGACTGAGCAACACTTCCAGGTCGCCGCGGAGCTCTTGGAGGCGGGCGTGGGCGTCCTCGTCGAGAAGCCGATCACTCCCACGCTCGAGGAGGCGCGCGAGCTCTTCGCCATCGCCCGCCGCAGCGGTGCCGTGCTGCATGTCGGCCACGTCGAGCGCTTCAACGGTGCGGTCCAGGAGCTGAAGAAGATCGTGGATCGCCCGATCCTCATCGAGTCGCGGCGCCTCGGCCCCTTCACGCCCCGCGTCCAGAAGGACAGCGTCGTGATGGATCTCATGATCCACGACCTCGACATCGTCCTCGGGCTCGTGGACTCGCCGCCCCGGCGGCTCACCGCGATGGGATCCTCAGTGCTCTCCGCCGTGACCGACATCGCCAACGTCCAGATCGGTTTCGAGTCCGGGACGATCGCGCTCATCACCGCCAGCCGGGCCACCGAGGAGAAGATCCGGACCCTCGCCATCACGCAGCCGGACGCCTACGTCGTCCTGGACTACGCGGAGCAGGACATTCGGATCCATCGCCGGGCGGCGCAGGAGTACACGCTCAACCGGGAGTCGATCCGCTACCGGCGAGCCTCCTTCGTCGAGCACGTGCAGGTGCACAAAGACAACCCGCTCAAGCTCGAGATCCTCCATCTGGTCCGGACCGTTCGACGCGCGCGTGCTGGCGAGACAGTCGTCCTGGCCGAGACCGAGGATTTGCGATCGCTTGCCATGGCCCTCGAGATCGAGCGCATGATCCGGGACGGCCGCTGCGAGGCGGCGTACTCGAACAACCTTCCGTGGAGCGATCACTCGGCCTGATCTGCGGCGCCGGCGTGCTACCGGCGCGCATGGCGGGCGAGGCGCAGCGCCAGGGCTGGCGCGTCGTGGCGTTCACGTTCGGCGAGGTGCCCGGTGTGAGCGCCCACGCTGAACGCACGATCCCGAGCCGCCTCAACGAGGTCGGTGTCGTGCTGGCCGCGCTCGAGCGCGAACGCGTCGGCGCCGTGCTGTTCTCCGGGAAGTTCTGGATTCAGGACTTCCTGCGCGGGAACCGTCCCGATCCCTCGCTCGCCGAGATCACGGCGGCGGCCGGAGCGATGGTCGACACGAACCTCGTGCAGGCCGTGGTCGCGACCCTCGGCCAGATGGATATCACCCTCCTCGATCAGCGACCCTTCCTCGGCGACTGGCTGGGCGACAACGGCTGCTGGTCGGCCCGCGCGCCCACCGACGCCGAGTGGGCCGACGTGCGCCGGGGACTTGCAGTCGCGCGGCTTGTCGCCGACGCGGGAGTCGGTCAGACCGTCGTGGTCAAGCGCGGCGCCGTGGCCGCCGTGGAAGCGATCGAAGGCACGACCGAGACGATCCGGCGCGGCATCACCGGTGCCGGTGTCGGAGCGGTCGTGGTCAAGGCGGCGGCGCGCGACCACGATTACCGATTCGACATGCCGACCATCGGTCCGGAGACGATCGAGATCGCCACGGCCGGCGGCGCGACGGTCGTCGCGGTCGAGGCGGAGCGGGTGTTGGTCCTGGACAAGGAGGCGTGCCTTCGGATCGCGAACGGAGCCGGGATGGCCCTGGTGGGCGTGGAGTGATGACCGGCCGGTCGAAGGCGATTATGCTCGTCGCGGGCGAGGCCTCCGGCGACCTCCATGGCGCCGGTCTGTGTCGGGCGTTGCGTGGGCTCGACCCGGGCTGGCGACTCTTCGGGATGGGCGGTGCGGGCATGGCCGCAGCGGGAATGGACCTCCTGGTAGACGTGACTGCGAACGCCGTCGTCGGAGGGAGTGAGGCGCTCGGCCAGGTGCCGCGCCTTTACCGCGCCTACCGCGGGCTACGCGCCGCGCTCCGCGGCGTCGAACGCCCGGCCGTGCTCGTCCTGATCGACTTTCCCGAGTTCAATCTGTGCCTCGCGCGCGCCGCGCAGCGCGCGGGCGTCCCGGTCGTGTACTTCATTCCTCCTCAGGTGTGGGCGTGGCGCGGGGGCCGGGTGAAGACGATCCGGAGGTTCGTCTCCCTCGTGCTCGCTGTGTTCCCGTTCGAAACTCCTCTCTACCGCCGGGCGGGAGTGCCCGTCGAGTTCGTCGGGCATCCGCTGCTCGACCAGCTTGAGGCGGTGCCGACCCGTGAGGAGGCGCGACGCGGGCTCGGGATCGAGGACCGGACCCCCGTGATCGGGCTCCTGCCAGGGAGTCGCCACCAGGAGATCGTTCGCATGCTGCCGTTGATGCGGGATGCGGCGGCGCAAGTGCTGGCCGCCGTGCCGGGAACCCGGTTCCTGCTGGGCCTGGCGCCCACGATCGACCGGCGGCTCGCCGTGCACCACCTCCACGGTGGTCCGCCCGTCGAGATCCTCGGTGGTCAGACACATGCCGTCATCCGCGCGGCCGATCTGCTCCTCGCCACCTCAGGCACCGTCACCCTGGAGGCGGCACCGCTCGGAGAACCCGGCGTGGGAACGCGCGCCGCGCGCTTCGTCCTCGCCCAGGCGGGCGCCGCCTGATGGCGGCACGAAGCCGCAGGGTGTCGGCGCCCGAGGCGAGTCTGTGATGGCGGTGCGCAGCCGCAGGGTGTCCGCGCCCGAGGCGAGTCTGTGATGGATCCTCGGTTCGCGCTGGTGCCGCCTGTCGCCGCGACGTTGGTGCGACTCCTGGGGGCGACGCTGCGTCTGCGCGTCGAGGGGGTCGACGCTCTGGTGCCGCACTGGACAGCCGCGCGCCCGCTGATCTACTGCGTATGGCACGGGCGCATCTTGATGGTGCCCTGGCTCAACGCCCGGTTGCGCCGGACCCACGGTGCCCGCACCGTCAGCGTGCTGGCCAGCCGTTCGCGCGCCGGTGGCCTCGTCGGCAGCTACGTGAGCCGCTTCGGTCTTGACGTGGTCAGGGGGTCGTCGTCGAGGGGCGGTGCGACGGCGTTTCGTGCTCTCGTGACGGCCGTCCGGGCCGGTCGGGACGTGGCCCTGGTGCCCGACGGCCCGCGGGGGCCGCGCGGTCAGCTCGCGCCCGGCGTTGTCGCCCTCGCGGGCCTGACGGGCGCGCCGGTGGTTCCTCTGGGATTCGCCGCCAGACCGGCCAATCGCCTTGCGACTTGGGACGCGTTCCTGGTTCCGGCACCCTTCGCCCGCGCCGCCCTGGTGTTCGGTGCCGCGACGACGATCGCGCGCGATGCCGACCGAGAGTGCGTCCGCAAGGTTGTCGAGCGGAGCCTGGATGAGGTCACCGCGGCGGCAGACCGGTTGGTGGGCGCATGATGTACGCTCTGTACACCGCGGTGGCTCTGATCGGGCTCGTCACGCTTTGGGTGCCGCTTGCGTTGGTGAGGCGCTTCACTCGGGGTGTGCCGCTGAACGCCCGCGCGCGGCTTGGTGGGGACGCGCCGATCGGCGCGGGCCGACTCTCGGCCTGGTTGCACGCGGTGTCCGTTGGCGAAGCGATCGCCACCGCGCCGCTCATCGAAGGTCTACGGCGTCTTCATCCGGAGCTGCCGGTAGTGATGACGACGGTCACGAACACCGGAGCCCAGATCGTCCGTGAGCGGTTTGCCGGGCTCGTGACCCATCGCTTCTTTCCGCTCGACCTTCCCTGGGTCGCCCGGCGTGTCGCGACGTCCATCAATCCGGCGTTCCTGATCTGTATGGAGACCGAGCTCTGGCCGAACACCTTGCGGGCTCTGGCGTCCCGCGGCGTGCCGGTGATGATCGCCAACGGGAGAATCTCGGATCGATCCTTTCGTCGTTACCGGCTCGTGCGGCGCTTCCTGACATCCGTCCTCGCCGATGTCCGAGTGTTCGCCATGCAATCGGACGAGGACGCGCGTCGCATCATCGCGCTCGGGGCTCACCCGGAACGGGTCGTCGTCACGGGGAACATCAAGGTCGACGCGCCTGTCGCCGACCCGGCCGGAACCGTGGACCTCTGGCGGCGGCTCCTCGCCCTCAGCCCCGGCCAGCGCGTGTGGATCGCCGGAAGCACTCACGCGGGCGAGGAGGACCCGGTCCTGGAGGCCCACCGCGCCGCCCTCGCCGAGTTTCCAGAGCTCGTGCTCGTGATCGCGCCGAGACATCCGGAGCGAACGGCCGAAGTGCTCGCCCTCCTGGCCCGACGCAGCTGGCCTTCGATCCGTCGCAGCGAGCTTCCGTTTGCGGTGACGAGCACGTCAGTCCCCGTCCCGCCCGTCGTCGTCCTCGACACCGTGGGCGAGCTCGCGACGCTCTATGCCATCGCCGACGTCGTGTTCGTCGGGGGGAGTCTCGTGCCGGTGGGCGGTCACAACCTACTCGAGGCCGCGCAGAGGCGCAAACCCGTACTGGTCGGACCCCACGCCACGAACTTCCGCGAGTCCACGAGCCTGCTCGAGTCGGTCGGCGCCGCCCTCGTCGTCCGAGACGCCTCCGACCTCTCCCGCGAGCTCCGACGGCTGCTCGCCGATCCGGACCTTCGCGCGAAGCTTGGCGATGCCGGGTACGAGGCCGTCGCGTCCCGCCACGGCGCAGTCCGGGAAACGCTCGATCTCATCGGTCGCTATCTTTACCCCGGGGTGCGCTCATGAGGTCCCGCGAACGCTTCGTCCGCGGCTGGGAGGAGGGCTTCGCGTCTGGGCCGGCACGGGTGCTGGCCGTCGCCGGTGGTGGCTACCGCGGCCTCCTCGGGGCACGCGAATGGCTCTACGGACGGGGAATCTTGAGATCGCGCGCTCTGCCGTGCCGCGTGGTCTCCATCGGAAACCTGACCGTGGGAGGGACCGGGAAGACCCCGGCCGTGGAGGTGGCCGTCCAAACCCTCGCCGCCCTCGGCCATCGACCGGCGGTCGTCAGCCGCGGCTACGGCCGCAGCACGCGCGGCGTCCAGATCGTTGCGGACGCCGCCTCGATCAGTCTCGACCCGGAGGAATCGGGTGACGAGCCGTTCCTTCTGGCGCGTCGGCTGCCGGGCATCCCCGTCGTGGTCGGCTCGAACCGTCACGATGCCGCGCGAGTCGCCATCGAGAAGTTCGGGGTGACCGCGATCGTTCTCGACGATGCGTTTCAGCACCGGACGCTCAGAAAGGATCTCGAGATCGTGATGACGCGCGCGCGGCGGCCCTGGGGCAACGGGCGATTGCTTCCTGCCGGGCCGTTACGCGAGCCGCTCGCCTCGCTCGCGAGGGCCGACCTCGTCGTCGCCACCGGCGCGCTCGGTCTCGGGGACGCGCGCGAGGTGGTCGAAGCTGTCGACGAGCACGCTCCGCGAGTTCCCGTCCTCACCGCCACGCTCGTACCCTCGGAATGCTGGGAGGCGGGCCGGATGCGATCCGTTGGTCTCGCCGAGCTCGGCGGAAAGCGACTCGCCGCATTCGCCGGTATCGCGTCCCCCGCAGCGTTCGCCGAGACCCTCACGAGCACCGGTGCTGTCGTGGCGGAGCTGTCGGAGTTCGCCGACCATCACTGGTACTCGACCGACGACGTCACCCGACTCGATGCGCGCGCCGCGGAGCTGGGTGTCGAGGCGCTCATCACGACCGAGAAAGACTGGGTCCGTCTGCGTCGTCTTCGTCTGCCGCGCCAGCCCCTCTACGTCCTGAGTATCCGACTCGTCCTGCAGACGGGCGAGCCCACCTGGCGGCAGGCCTTCCAGCGCGCTTGCCCGTGAAGATCGCCGTGCGGCTGCCGAACTGGCTCGGCGACACCGTGATGGCGGTGCCGGCACTCCGCTCGCTTCGCGAGGCGTTTCCGGAGGCTCACGTGCTCCTCGCGGGCCCGTGGGTCGAGTTGCTCGCCGGTCAGGGGCTCGGCGACGTACTGGTGGGGTACCCGCGCTCGTGGAGCGGCCGGCTTCGCATTGCCGACACGGTTCGCGACTTCGCGGGTGACACGGTGGTGCTCTTCCCCAATTCATTCGAGGCGGCCGCCGCCGCCGTGTACTGGCGTGGGCGGCGACGGATCGGGTTCGCGCTGGACGGGCGCGGCTGGCTTCTCACCGACGCGCTGCCCCTCCCCGCACCGCGACTCCACCAGGTCGACGAGTACCTGCTGCTCGTCGCTCACCTCGGAGCGACCACGACGGCGCGCGAGCCGCGCCTGACGGCGCCCGGACCCCGGGCCGATACGCGGCAGCGGGCCCGTGAGCTGATGCGCGAGAGCGGAGCGCCCGAGGGCAAGCCCAGAGTCGGCGTCCACCTCGGCGCCGCGTCCGGGCCAGCCAAGGTCTGGGCGCGCGAGCGCGTCGTCGAGTTCTGTCGACGCGGGCCGGCGCGGGGCGTGGTGCCAGTGCTTCTGGGAGCGCCATCGGACGCGCCTGCCGCCGCGGACGTGCTGCGCCAGACACGCGCGGTGAGCCTCGTCGGGCGCGACGGTCCGGACCTCCTTCCCGCGGTGCTCACGGAGATCGCCGTGCTCGTCTCGGGCGACACCGGCGTTGCGCACCTCGCGGCGGCGCTCGGCACGCCCGTCGTGGCACTCTTCGGGCCGACGGACCCGGCGCTGACCGCGCCGCTCGGCGGCGTGGCCGTGGTGCGCCATCCCGTGCCGTGCGCGCCGTGCTTCTACCGGGCGTGTCCGATCGACCACCCCTGTATGCGCGGGATCCTCGCGGAGACGGTCGGCAACGAGATGGACGCGCTCCTGGCGGGGACCTCATGAAACCGCTGACGATTCTGCACCTCGCAGCGAATCGCTGGTGGACAGGCAGCGCCGATCCCATCATCCACCTCGTGTCCGGCCTGCGCACCCGCGGCCACCGAACCCTGCTCGGGATCATCCCTGGCGATCGGTTCGCAGCCAAGGCGAGGGAGGCTGGGATCGAGCTGGTCGATGGACTCCGCATGGACGCTCGCCTCGGACCGCGGGCGCTCGCGCGCGATGTGCTGCGACTCCGCACGCTCATCCGCGACGAAGGCGTGGACGTGGTGCACACTCACCACTCGCATGACCACTGGCTCGCGGTACTCGGCAGGCCAAAGCGGCCGTTGGGCAGCCGCCCACCAGTGGTGAGAACCTTCCACAACTTGCGCTCGGTCAAGCGCGACCGGCTTGCGTCGACACTCTACCGTCGGACGGGCGCAGTGTTCGCGGTCTCCCGGCAGATCGAGTCTCGCTGCCGCGAGGCCGGGATCCCGCAGGAGCGCGTCTTCTGGATCCCGGGCGCCGTCGACCTGAGGCGGTTCGCCGCTGACGCGGACCCCGCGCCGGTCCGGGAAGAGTTCAAGCTCGGCGACGCGCCGGTCGTGGTCTCGGTCGCGCGGCTGGCGACGAATCGCGGTCACGAGCTCCTGCTCGCGGGCGTTGGCCTGCTCGTCCCCCGGCTCCCGCGAGTGCGCCTGCTGCTCGTTGGAAAAGGCGAGACGCGCAGGCCCCTCGAGCAGCTGGTCGCCGATCTCGAGCTCGGAAGTCACGTGATCTTCACGGGCTATCGCGACATTGACCTCCCCTCGGTCCTGGCCGCCGGGGACTGCTTCGCCCTCATGGCGGCGGGCTCGGATGAGTCCTGCCGGGCGGCGCTCGAAGCGATGGCCGCGGCACGGCCGGTGATCGCTCGACGCGTGGGCGCGCTTCCGGAAACGGTGGTGCATGGCGAAACCGGGTTCCTGATCGACGACGACCGCCCGGAGAGTGTCGCGCGCGCGCTCGGGGACATACTCGAGGACCCGGCGCGGCGACGGGCGATGGGGAGCGCGGGTCGCGCGAGAGCGGAGGAGTGCTTCGGCCTCGAGCGCTCGGTCGAGACGGTCGAGCGCGTCTATGGGGACGTCCGGTGAGGATTCTCCAGCTCGTCTCCTGCCGCGGGTGGTCGTCCGACGCCTACTGGGCGGCTAGGATGACGCGAGAGCTCGAGCGTCGCGGACACGCGGTGACCCTCGTGTGCCTCGCCGGAACGGAGGCACGGGTGATCGACGGCGTGCGCCGAGAAGGCGTGGAGCCCGTGACCACGCTCGCGAGCGGCGTCCGGCTGATGGCGGACGCCCGGGACCTCGGCCGCCTTCGCGCCCTGCTGGAGGAGACCGACGTGGTCCACGTGCATCGCGGCAAAGAGCATTGGCTCGTCGCCGTGGCCAATCGCTTGATTTCAACGCCGCGGCCCGTCGTCAGGACGCGCCACATCGCTCTGGCCGTGAGGCCCCACGCCGCCAATCGCTGGCTCTACCGTCGGGCAACGGCATTCGTCGTGACGGTGACCGAGGCCATCCGGCGGCAGTACATCGCCTCCGAGCTCGTGGACGCTGATCGTATCGCCGCGCTGCGGGGCGGCGCCGACGCGGAGCGGTATCGCCCGCTCCCACGCGATCCCGAGGTGTACAGGCGGCTCGGCGGCCGGCCGGACCACCCGCTGGTGGGCATGATTGCCGGCCTTCGCGTCATGAAGGGACACGCGGTCGTGGTCGATGCGGCGGCCCGACTCGGCGCGCGTGGTGTCCGGCCTCACTTCGTCTTCGTGGGGCGCGGGAGCATGGAGGCGGTAGTCCGGAACACGATCGATCGAGCTGGGCTCGGGCGGCAGTTCAACATCGGCGGCTTCGTCGACGATCTGCCGGCTGCCCTCGCCGCGCTCGACATCGTGCTCTACGTGCCGCTCGAGTCCGACGGCATGTCCCGCGTGGTCTTCGAGTGTCTGGCCGCCGGGCGGCCGCTCATCGCGTCGCGGGTGGGTGTGGTGCCGGAGGTGCTGGCCGACGGCGAGCACGCGGCGCTCGTGCCAGCCGGCGACGCCGAGGCGCTCGCCGACGCGCTGGCGAGGCTCGTGAGGGACCCCGCGGCGTGCGCGCGGCTGGGCGAGGCCGGACAGCGGCTGGTCGGACAGCGGTACTCGGGCGCCCGCGTGGCGGCTGCGCTCGAGGCGCGCTACACGAGCCTCCTGGCGGCCGGCGCGGCGTGAAGATCTCCATCCTCGCCTCCGACCTGTCGGACAATGCGACGGGTCGTGCCGACCTGCTTGCTCGTCTCCTTTCGTCGCGCTACGAGGTCGACGTGGTCGGGCCTCAGTTCGGCGAAGATCTCTGGGCGCCATCGCGGAACGGCGCGGTCGCGTATCGCAGCGTGCGGGCCGGGCGCGATCCCGGGTTCGCACGACACGTTCCCGAGCTCCTCGAGCTCGTCGACGGCGAGGTCCTCGTCGCGTCCAAGCCGCGGCCGACGAGCTTCGGACTGGGCCTGCTCGCGCGGGCACGCCGGCAGCGGCCGCTCGTCCTCGACATCGACGACTGGGAGGTCGGCTTCTTCTGTCGCTCGGGCGCCTGGGGTCGGGTCGGTCGTGCCCTCAACCTCGCCAATCCGAACGGGCTCCCGTGGACGTGGCTCGCGGAGAAGCTCATCCGTCGTGCCGACGCGATCACGGTGGCCTCGCGATTCCTCGAGCGCCGCTTCGGCGGGACGCTCCTGCCCCACGTACGCGATACCGAGGCGTGGGATCCGGCCCGCTACGATCGCGCCGCCGCGCGCGCCCGGCAGGGGGTGGGCGCCAGCAAGGTCGTGATGTTTCTCGGCACGCCGCGGGGGCACAAAGGCGTCGACGACCTGATCGACGCGGTAGGCTTGCTGGGGCCCGGGGTCGTCCTGGCGCTCGTGGGCGTGGATCCGGCCCGTGGTGGAGCGCCGCGCTGGTCCCGGATCCCACACGTGCGCATGACTGGCGAGATTCCGTTCGATGACGTGCCTCGCTACCTCGTCGCCGCCGACGTCGTCGCCGTGCCTCAGCGAGATACCACCGACACCGTGGCGCAGGTGCCCGCGAAGCTCTTCGACGCGATGGCGCTCGCCCGTCCCATCGTCTCGACGTCGGTCTCGATGATTCCTGAGATCCTGGACGGCTGCGGCCTCGTGGTCGAACCCGGGGACGTGCCCGCGCTCGCCGGCGCGATCAAGCGGTTGCTCGACAACGCCGAGGAAGCCGCGGCGCTCGGCCGTCGCGCCCGCCAGCGTTGCGAAGCACGCTACAGCTTCCGCGTCGCCCGGGCCACGCTCTTCCCGCTCATCGAGCGGCTGACCGCACGACGTTCCGCGTGAGAGCAGGCGTGTCGGCGCCCCGCGCCGGAGT
>QHSV01000350.1 GCA_003221655.1 Candidatus Rokuibacteriota bacterium | reverse complement strand
CCGGCGGGACTTTCATATCGCTCGCCTCGGGCCTGAGGGCCCCAGCCCCCGGTCGGCGCTACGACTCGCGCCGCGGGCCCCACGACGGCTGTCTAGGCGCGCTCGCTCAGCCCTCCAGGTTCGAGGTGCAATGCGGGCATCGCTTCGCGCTGATCGGAATCGCCGTCGCGCACCAGGCACAGTCCTTGGTCCGAGCCGCCGGCTTCGGGAGCAGGCGGTTCACCTGGCGGACCAACAGGAAGACGGCGAACGACACGATCAGGAAGTTGATCAACGCGTTCAGGAACAGCCCGTAATTGAGCGTCGGGGCGCCCGCGGCCTTCGCGGCGGCGAGGGTCGGATAGGACTGCCCCGCAAGGCTGATGAAGAAATCCTTGAAGTCCACGCCCCCGAGGAGCCGCCCGATCGGCGGCATCAAGACATCGTTGACGAGCGAGGTGACGATGGCACCGAAGCTCGCGCCGATGATCACGCCGATCGCGAGGTCGACGACGTTGCCGCGCATGATGAACGTCTTGAACTCACTCAGCATGGGCCGCTCCTCCTACCCCAGGTAGTAGCTCCCTTGTTCGTCGCAGTTGAAGCCGTGACCGGCTGGACAGACGTGCATTGGCAGGCTTGGGTGCGCGGCGGACACCTTCTTCCACCCTGGAGAGGACGCGCGGCATTCCCTTGCGGCGCGGCGCGGTATCCGGCGGGCGTGTGACCGTCTTCAGCGGTGAGGGGAGCATCTCGCCCATTGCCGTGCGCTCCTTTCGGGCTCGGGGTGCGCACACTCTACAACGGGCGGCGGGAGAGCGCGAGGGTGCCGCCGCGCGGCGGGCTACGCGGCCGAAACGTGCGCTCGAGCGGGTGCGCCCTCGGCGGCGCGCCGCTTGAGGGCCGGCGCCGCCGCGGCCGCCGCCGCTTCGGCCTTGCGGCGGGGACCAGCCCGATGACGGATCTCCTCGACGACGAGCCAGAGCGGAAGGCCGAGTGCAACGGCGTACGCGATCAGATTCTCCAGTACCATCGTCCGTCCTCCTCGGCTCCGCGGTAACGCAGGAGGCATGCCATCCCGGATTCCCCAGCAGTTCGAGGGTTTTTGCCCACGGACGATCAGCGGGTATAGGGCGAATCGCCCGATCGGGCCGTCAGCCTGCCCGACCGATTCCCTGGTATCCTCTAGGCTCCATTGAGAGGAGACCCTATGCGAGTCCTCATCGTACTGGCGGCGGCCACGCTGCTCACCGGCTGCATCCTCGACCTGCGCGGAACCGAGTGGAAGAAAACCGGCGCCATGTCCCAGGAGGTGTCGGCGGTCGAGGTGGAGTGCGCCCGCAAGGCGTTCGAGATCGGGCCGGGGCCAGACCTGGGTCTCGGGGGCCTCCTCGACGTTGGTCGCATCGCGGTCCTGGAGTCGCGGCAGGCTAATGCGTTCAGCGACTGCATGACGAGCGCGGGGTATCAGCGCTCGAGCTGATCAGAATGCGCGCCGCGTTCTACCAGGGGGCAAGGACGTTCTTTCAGGGACACCTCGACCACCGCGTGCCGAAGGGGGGCATCATCGGCCACGAGACCTTCGGCGAAATCGTCGAGGCGCCTCCGGCGAGCGCCTTCAAGGGCGGCGATCGGGTCGTGGTGGAGCCGGTCGTCTTCTGTGGAAGCTGTCGCGCGTGCGCCATGGGCGCCTCGTACCTCTGCTACAAGCTCAAGGTGCTCGGCGTCGACCTGCCCGGCGGGATGCAGGGGTACTGGGCCGTGCGCTCCTCGCGGCTGCTTCGAGTGCCGGACACGATCTCCGACGACCACGCCGCGCTGCTCGAGCCGCTCGCCGTCGCCGTGCACGACGTCGCGCGCGCCGAGGTGAAGCCGGGCGATGCCGTCCTCGTCTTCGGAGGCGCGCACCATCGCCGACGTGGTGCGCGTCTGGGGCACCGTCAGTATTGTCGCGATCCACGCCGAGCCCGTCCCCGTGAATCTCTACCAGATGTTCGCCCGCGAGCTCGTCATGCACGGCAGCCGACTCTACGCGCGCGCTGACTGGAAGGAGGCGATTCGTCTGGTGGCCTCGGGCGCCGTGTCGGTGGCGCCCCTCGTGAGCCGGCGCATCCCGCTCGAGGCGCTCCAGCGCGGGATGGAGGAGGCCCTCGGAGGCGGACCTGTCATGAAGGTGCTCGTGGAGGTTTGATGCTCCGCCGGGCCGGCCGCGTCCGCAAGATCCTGGTCGCAGTCCTCGTGGCGCTGGTGGTCATCGGCGCGGCGGGTCTCGCGATCCTTCCGGAGATCGTGCGCCGCGTCGCCGTGAGCCAGGCCGCCAAGCTCACTGGACGCGTCCTCAGTCTCGAGGACGTGGACCTGAACCTCTTCACCGGCCACCTCGCGCTGAAGGGCGGGAAGGTTCTCAAGCGCGGCATGAACGAAAGGGCCTTCGAGTTCGAGCGGCTGGACGTCCGAGTCGACTATCTGCCGCTCGTTCTCCGCCATGTCCGGGTCACGGAGCTCACGCTGGTCGCGCCGATGCTCAACATCGTGCGTCGCGGCCCGGCGGACTTCGACTTCTCCGACCTCCTGGAACATCGCGGCGGGGGCGACCCGGCGGCACCACCCCCGTCGTCCCCGAAGTGGACAGTCACGCTCGACCGCGTGTCCGTGCAACGTTTGACGGTCGTCGCGCGCGACCTGACGACCTCGCCCGAGAGCGAGTGGCGGATCGACGACATGACCCTCGAGACTCGCGGTCTGACGACCGGGGGCAGCGCGCGCCCGGGAAGGCTCGAGATGAAGCTCAAGCTGAACGGCGCGCCGGTCGCCGTGACGAGCGACTCGGTCGCGCTCGATCCCCTGGCCGTGGCGGCGCGCGTCACGGTCGAAGGGTTCGATCTGGCCCCCCTCCATCCCTACCTCGCGAGCGTCCCCGCCGCGCCCCGGGCCGGCCGGGTGAGCCTCGCGCTGGCGCTGGCGGTCGAGCTCGCACCTACTGGGCTGAAGCGCGGCACCGTGCAGGGCGTGGTGGGGACCGCCGGGCTCGAGGTCGTCCAGACCGGCCGCACCGAGCCTTTCCTCGTGATTCCGCAGTTGGGCGTCAAGGTCAAGGACGCCGACCTCGTCGCGCGCTCTGTCACGCTCGGCGCCGTCGAGGTAGAGGGCCTGGCGCTCCGCGCCGTCAGAGACGCCCACGAGAAGATCGATCTCGTGGCCCTCGCCCGGCCGCCCGAAGCTGCAGGCGCCGCGCCGGCGACCACTTCGAGTCCTCCAGGCCCTGCCGGCGCCGCTCCGCAAGACTTCAAGCTGAAGGTCGAGCAGATCGCGCTCCGCAAAGCCGAGTTCACGTTCAGGGACGAGGCCGTCAAACCCTTCACGACGCTCGTCGTCACCGATCTGTCGGCCGACGTCAGGGACGTCACCTGGCCCTCCACCGGGCCGGCTCAGTTCGCCGTCTCGATGAAGCCGCCGAAGGCCGGGCGGCTCGAGTTGAAGGGCGCCGTCACACCGGTCCCCCTCGACGTGGAATTCGCCATTTCGCTGCGTGACGGGAGGATCGAGCCCTTCCAGGCCTACTTCCCGGTCCCGGCGCGGTTCGCCGGCTCGTTCAACAGCGAGAGCCGCAATCACGTGACGATCGCCAACGGCGAGCTCACGGCGACCTCCCGCGGAAGCAACTGGATCGAGAAGTTCACGGTCCTGGCACCAGGCGAGACGATGCCGGCGGCTCGATTCGAGCGCCTCCGGTTCGACGGCATCGACTTCGCCTGGCCGAAGTACGCTCGGGTGGCGAAGATCGCCCTCACCAAGCCAGACGTCCGCGTCGAGCGCGACAAGGACGGCGTGATGTCGCTCCGGAGACTTTTTGCTCCCGACGGCAGCGGAGCCGCGAGCAGCCCCGAAAAATCCGCCGCGCAGACAAAGACCAAGCCGGGCTCCGCCGCGCCCGCCGAGCCTCAAAAGCCGGGTGGGCTTCCGATCCCAGTCGAGATCGGCACGATCGTCATCGAGGACGGCTATGCGCGGTTCCTGGACCGCACGGTGGAGCCCGCCTTTTCGCAGGAAATCTCGCGGCTCGGGCTCACGATCGAGGGTCTCAGCTCGACCCCCGACCGCCGGGCGCGGCTCGCGACCCAGGCGGTCATCGGCGGCACCTCCGCGTTCGATCTGCACGGGGAGATCGCGCCGATCGGCGAGGTGTACGCCGACCTCAACGGCGAGCTGCGCGACTTCAAGCTGCCGAGCGTGAACCCCTACGCCGACCCCGTCACGGCGTGGTTCATGAAGTCCGGCGAGCTCGCCATCAAGATGCACTTCCGGATCGAAAAGAACCACCTCACGGCGGACAACGAGATCGTCGTGAAGAACCTGACGGTCGCGCCCTCGCGCGAGGGCGACGAGGTCAAGAAGAAGGTCGGCCTGCCCCTCGGCATGATCGTCGCGCTCATCACCGATCAGGACAACGGCATCAAGGTCAACGTCCCGCTCTCCGGCGAGGTAAGCCAGGTGAAGGCGGGCATGGGCGACGCCATCTGGACGGCCGTGAGGAACGCCGTCATCAACATCGTCGGCGCGCCGTTCCGCTCCATCGGCCGGTTGTTCAAGGGCTCGGGCGATACGGTGGACGAGCTGAAGGTTGACGCGGTGACCTTCGCCGCCGGCAGCTCGGACGTGGCGCCCGCGATGGAGCAGCACCTGACCAAGGTTGCGGACTTCCTGCGCAGCGCCCCGATGGTCAAGCTGGCCATGGCGCCTGTCGCCACGCCGCGCGACGTCGAGAGCCTCAAGATGCAGGAGATCACCTTGAGAATCCAGCGTCTCCAGCGCGAGCGGGGACTCGCCGACTTCGGCGCGGCGGTCGCCCTTTCATTCAAGGAGCAACTGCCCGAGGTCACACCGCCCAAATCGGGCGAGGCGCAGCTCGCTCTTCTCAAGGAGCGCGAGCCAGCGCCGGACGCGCGCGTGCAGGAGCTGCTCGCGCGCCGGCTCGCGGCCGTCCGCGACGCGCTCGCAAACGTCGAGGGCATCCCCGCGGACCGGCTGCTCCCGGGCAGTCTTAAGCCGTCGGACGACGCCGCGACCGAGGGCCGGGTCGAGTTCACCATCACGAACTGATGCCGTTCAGCGAGATCCGCTACGAAGTCGCGGACGGAGTCTGCACGGTGACGCTGAACCGTCCGGACCGGCTCAACGCGGTCACTTCGACGATGCTGGGCGAGCTCGGCGAGGCGTGGGACCGCGCCGACGCGGACGACGCCGTGCGCGCTGTGATCGTGACAGGTGCGGGGCGCGCCTTCTGCGCCGGGGCCGATCTCGGCGCCGGCGGCGCCACGTTTGTCTATAGTCGCGGCCGCGCTGTGTCTGCCGAGGACCACCGCGACGGCGGCGGCACCGTCACGCTCCGGATCTTCGACATGAAAAAGCCTGTGATCGCCGCGATCAACGGGCCCGCCGTCGGGTTCGGCATCACGCTGACCCTGCCCATGGACGTCCGGATCGCGTCCACCGCGGCGCGCATCGGCTTCGTCTTCGCCCGCCGCGGCGTCGTGCCCGAGGCGTGCAGCACGTGGTTCCTGCCGCGGCTCGTCGGGATCAGCCAGGCCGCGGAATGGGTCTACACGGGGCGGGTCTTCGGCGCCGACGAAGCGCTGGCGGCACGCCTCGTGAGCCGCGTCGTCGCTCCGGAGGCGCTGCTGCCGACCGCCCGACAGCTCGCGCTCGAGATCGCGCAGAACACGTCCGCGGTCTCGGTGACGCTGGCCCGGCAGATGATGTGGAAGCTCCTCGGCGCCGACCACCCGGCGGAGGCGCACCGCCTCGACTCACTGGCGATGTTCTGGACCGGACGCTCCGCGGACGCGCGGGAGGGCGTCAACGCATTCCTCGAGAAGCGCCCGGCGCGGTTCACGCTGCGGCCGAGCGCGGATCTGCCGCCGTTCTACCCGTGGTGGCAGCCCCGCCCGTTCCGATCCTCGCGCGACTGATCGCGACCGCGTGACGCTCGCATGGGCAGCGGCCGCCGGCGTCATCGCAGCGGCGAGCTTCGTGATGGGCCTGGCCGGATTCGGCATCGCGCTCGTCGCGCTTGCCTTCCTGCCCTATCTGATGGCGCCCGCCGACGCGATCGTGCTCCTGACGATCTACGCGGCCGTCTTCTCGCTGGCGATGCTGGTTCAGCTCCGCCGCGACGTCGAGCCACGCGCGCTCCTCGATCTCCTCTTCGGGACCGTCGCGGGCACGCCGCTCGGCGTGTGGGGACTCGCCGCGCTTCCCGCGAGCGCCCTGAACCGCCTCATCGGCCTGATGCTCGTCGTGGCCTTCGTTCTCGAGGCCCGCGGCCTCTACCCGCAGAAGCTCGAGGGACGCTGGTGGGGGCTCGGCGCCGGGGTCCTGGCCGGTGTCATCGGCGGCGCGGTCGGCTTACCAGGCCCGCCGGTGGTCCTCTACGCGGCGACGCAGGGGTGGAGTGCGCGCACTGTCAAAGCGAACCTGCAGGCCTTCTTCGTCGTGAACCAGGGGGCGATTCTCGCCGGCTACTGGTGGGCCGGGCTGCTCACGCGCGCGGTGTGGGGTCTCACCGTGGGGTTCGCGCTGCCCGCGGTCGCCGGCGCGGTGACAGGCGCGCTCCTGTTCGCGCGCGTGGACCAGCGCCGCTTCCGTCAGATGATCTTCGCGTTGATCCTTCTCTCGGGGCTCCTGCTGCTCGTGCGCGGCTGATCCGGGGAGGAGACGTTTGGAGGGGCCGTCGAGCCCCCTCCGATAGGGTTAACGGGACTGCTGCGCCGACCTCCACTGCTCGACGTTGTTCTCGATCTGACGCGCGTGCCCTTCCAGATGGTCGGCGTAGATCTGGAGCCAATCCTCGGCGGTGTAGCGCCCGGACTCCGTGTGATGTCCGACGCGCGCCCACGCCTCTTCGGGCAGGGCGCGGATCAGCGCCGCGGTGCTGACGCGCACGGCCTCGACCACGGCCAGCGCCGGCTCGAGAGGCAGATCGTGGTAGCCGAAGACCGCCGCCCAGGTGTCCTGGTCGTAGCCCTGGATCGTCGGAGTCTTCTCGGCGACGACGAACCGAATGCGGCTGTATGCGCTCGTCTCGGAATCGGCGCAGTGGCAGACGATCTCGTGAGCCGACCATTCTTTGGGACCGGGACGCCACTTGAGCGCCGGCGCCGGCACCTTGGCGAGCGCCGCCCGGAGTCGCGCGGGGCCGTCGGCAAACTGTTGAATCAGGATCGCGCGCTTCGCACGGTCGAGCGCCATGTTCAATGGCCTTCCAGCTTCCGCCGCAGCACTTTCGCGAGCGCCTCGGGCGCGAAGCCGAGCTGCAGCAACGCCTGTCCCGAGTCGAAGTACTCGCGATAGGCCACGATCTTGCCGCGTTCGAGCTCGAATAGGCTCATCCCCCTGAACCCGATTTTCCGGCCGGTGCTCCGCGGCACCGCGTCGGTCACGACGTAGCCGAAGCTCCACTCCGCGGCCGCCCGGTCGGGCGACTCCAGCACGGTGTCCATGGCCCACGAATAGTCACGGCCTTCCCGGAACATGCGCTCGAACATCGCGCGCAGCGCGGTGTGGCCCCGGTGTGCGCCGTAGAAGTTGTCGTGATAGCTGGCGTCCTGCGTAAAGCAGGCGACCAGCGCGCCCGCGTCCTGCCGGTTGAACGCCTTCGCGAAGTCGTGAACAATGCTCATGGGGCCACACTCTACCGAGAGCCCCGGACCCGCGCAAGGGCCGGGTATACTCGGGAGCCCGACGACGATGTCCCCGCAAGTGGAGGCGTTCCGCCGAGGCCCTGCGCGAGCGAAACGCCGAAGACTTGAAGAGTCATGGGCTCGCAGACTACTATTTCCGTTACCGTAGCATCCCACCCTCGGAGTGGAAGGGAACAGACTTATGAGCGTCAAGCGTCACGGTGTCGGACCCCGGTTGAGCCAGGCGGTCGTCCACGGCGACACGGTGTATCTGGCCGGCATGGTGGCGGC
The DNA here is from genome assembly GCA_003221655.1 of Candidatus Rokuibacteriota bacterium. Classification (GTDB taxonomy): domain Bacteria; phylum Methylomirabilota; class Methylomirabilia; order Rokubacteriales; family CSP1-6; genus AR31. The sequence continues at coordinate 13,163 of QHSV01000350.1, read as the reverse complement.
CGACCCGTCCGCGGACGCGAAGGGCCAGACCCAGCAGATTCTCAAGAAGATCGACGAGACGCTGGCGGCGGTCGGCAGCCACAAGTCGAAGATCCTCTCCGCCACCGTGTACGTGGCCAACATGGGGATTTACGGCGACATGAACGCCGCCTGGGACGCCTGGGTCGATCCTGCCAACACCCCGGCGCGGGCGACCGTGGAGGCGCGGCTGGCGTCGCCCAAGTACCTGGTCGAGATCATGACCGTCGCGGCCATCTAACGAAGGAGATCGTTATGAGAGAAGCCGTCATCGTCGCCAGCTCGCGGACGCCGCTGGCCAAGTCGTTCCGCGGATCGTTCAACCTGACGCGCCCCGATGATTTCACCGCCCACTGCATCAAGGACGTCCTCGGCAAGGTCCCGCAGCTCGACTCGAAAGAGGTCGAGGACGTGATCATGGGCTGCGGCCAGCCGCACGGCTCGCAGGGTCACAACATCGCCCGCGTGGCGGCGATGCGCGCGGGACTGCCCGTGTCGGTCGGCGGGCTCACCCTGAACCGCTTCTGCTCCTCGGGGCTCCAGGCGATCGCGATCGCCGCGAACTACGTCATCAACGACGGCTCTGACGTCATGATCGGCGGCGGCGTCGAGTCGATCACGATGGCCAAGCGCGACAGCGACCCGAACCCGTGGGTGAAGGAGCACCTCCCCGGTGTCTACATGGTCATGGGCGACACGGCCGAGGTCGTCGCCAAGCGCTACAAGATCAGCCGCGAGACCCAGGACCGCTACGCGCTCTTGAGTCAGCAGCGGACGGCGCGCGCCCAGCAGGAAGGGTTCTTCAAGGAGGAGCTCGCGCCGATGCACGTCACACGCGGCATCCTCGACAAGCAGACGGGCGCGGTCGTCGGTCAGGAGCCGTACTACTGCGAGAAGGACGAGTGTAATCGCGCCGACACCACGCTCGAAGGACTGCTCAAGCTACCGCCGCACTTCGACAAGGACTCCGGTCAGGGGACGGTCACCGCGGGCAACTCCTCTCAGCTCTCCGACGGCGCCAGCGCGACGCTGGTCATGTCCATGGACCGCGCCAAGGCCCTCGGCATCCGCCCGAAGCTCGTCTTCCGCGGCTTCGCGGTCGCCGGCTGCGAGCCGGACGAGATGGGCGTAGGCCCCGTGTTCGCGGTACCGAAGCTCCTCGCGCGCCACGACCTCAAGATCGACGACATCGACGTGTGGGAGCTGAATGAGGCGTTCGCCTCGCAGGTCGTCTACTGCCGCGACCGGCTCGGTATCGATCCTGAGAAGCTCAACGTCAACGGCGGCTCGATCTCGATCGGCCATCCCTTCGGCATGACGGGCTCGCGCATGGTCGGTACCATCGCCAACGAGATGCTCCGCCGCAAGGCGCGCTACGGCGTCGTGACCATGTGCGTCGGCGGCGGCCTTCCCTCCTGCTGGTCGCCAGCATCCAGTCCGGATGCGCGACGGCCACCGGCCCTGGCCGAGCTGCTCAGAAGGCCGCCCCGGTGGACACCCTCGAGGCGCGGCGGGCGCAGGCGCGCGAGTTCCTCGGGCTCGGGCGGGCGGCGATCGGACAGGGCGACATGGCAACGGCCACGATGCAGTTGCGCGAGGCGCTCCGCCTCCAACCTGAGTTGGTCGAGGCCCGGGAGAGCCTGGGCCTCGCCCTCTACAACATGGGCGATCTGGACGGGGCGATCGAAGAGCTCCGTGCGCTCCTGCACCAGAAGGGTGATGCCGCGCAGGCCCGACTCACCCTCGCCGCGGCGCTCATAGCCAGGCAGGACTGGTCGTCTGCGCGCGCCGAGCTCGAGGAGGTCCTCCGGCAGCAGCCCGAGCTGGCCCAGGCGTACTACAGCCTCGGCCTGGCGCGGTATGCGCTGGGCGATTTGAACGGCGCGATCGAGGCGTACCGGCAGCTCCTCGCCCGCAGGCCCGATCACCCGGATGCGCGGTACAACCTGGCTCTCGCGCTGAAGCTGGCTCATCAGGACGCCGAGGCGACACCGGAATTCCTGGCCGCGGCGCGGGTGGGGCACGCCGCCGCACAGTACTTCCTCGGTGCGGCCTACGCGGTGGGTATCGGCGTCGATCGCGATCTCGCGCTGGCGATCATGTGGTGGTCCCGCGCGGCCGACCAAGGCATCTACCAGGCCCAACTGTCGCTCGGCGAGCTGCGGCAGACCGCGCTTGGCCGGAGCACGCGTGGGTCGGCCGAGCGTTCGGCAGTCGAGCAAGCGTTCCGAGACTATCGGGCGAGGCTGTGGGACGAATTCCCGGAACTTGCTCGAAACGGCGACGATGACACGGTCGGCGCCGCGCTCCTGCGGCAGAGCCGCGTCCGCGAGGCGGTGCCCGTACTGATCCGTGAGGCTTCGTCGCTCAGCGAGCCGGCGCAAGGGCTCCTCGAGGTCCTCTATTACCATGGGGTCCAGGGACGGCTTCTCGCGCACGATGGACGGATCCTGGACTACTTCCAGACCGCGGCGCAGGAGGGCCGGCCCCGCGCACGGATCGCCCTCGCGCGGTTCTACGCTGCAGGCCTCGGCGTACCGAAGGATACGGCGCGCGCCATCAGCCTCCTGAGGGCCACGCCTCACGAAGACGCTCAGCGTCTTCTTCAGGAGCTGTCGGCCGCCACCGAGGCCGCTCCCGCGCCGGCCCGTCCCTAGGCCCGGGCACACGCGATGATGAAGACCGTGGCGCTGGCCGCCGCGATCGGCCTCGCAGCCACCCTGGTGGCCCTCGGTGTCCTGGCTCTCGGAGGCGCCGGGCTCATTGCGCTCGATTGGTCGGTGTACGACAGGTGGCTTCGCGCGCGCGAGTCCGCGCCGGCGAGCGCGGCGCTGGTCGTCGTCGTCCGCGACCCGGCGAGTGAGTCCCGGTTCGGCACCGGCGCGTGGGACCGCGTTGTTCTCGCCCGCCTCATCACTGGTCTGTCGCGTGCAGGCGCCGCCGTCATCGGCGTCGACGCCCCACTCGGACAGCCGAGCGGGCCCGCGCCTGGTGGCGCGACCAGTGATGCGCTCCTGAGTCAGGCGATCGCGCTGGCCGACAGTGTCGTGTTTCCGATCGGCCTGGAGCTCACCGATGGGCGCGCGGCGCAGGCCGCGAGCACCGCCCCTGCGACGAGGCCCGCGCACCGATCGTGGCCGGCGCTCTCCGAGGCTTCCCCAGCATTTCCGGAAGCACGGCCGCTCACCGGATCGCTGCCCGGCCTCACCCACTACGCGAAAGGCGTCGGACACATGCTCACCCCGGCTGACCCCGACGGTGTCGTCCGAAGAGTGCCGCTCTTCGTTCGGGTTGGCGAGCGAGGCGTGCCGGCGTACGGGCTCTCGCTCGCCGCCGCCTTCATGAAGATAGAGACGGATCAGATCCCCGTCGACCGGCGCGGGCGGATGCTGATCGGCGTCGCCGGGCCGGAGCTTTCGCGTGGCCACAAGGTGGTCCCGCTCGCTGACGTCTGGAAAGCCATCGAGCAGAGGCAGGCGGAGGCGCTCCAGAGCCTGGTCGCCGACCGGATCGTCCTTCTCCTTGTCGAGCCGGGGTCTGGGAAGGAACGGGTGGCCATCCAGGCGAACCTGCTCGACACTGTCCTGACACGGTCCTGGCTGAGAGAAGCGCCGACCGCGTGGACGGTGCTCGGCGCCTTTCTCCTGTCCGGTGTGACCGCGTGGCTCTGGCTGGCGCTCCGGTGGTGGAAGGCGGCAGTGGGAGTCACGGTCCTGGCGCTCGGCTATGTCGCAAGCCTGCTCCTATCCCCGTCGCTGGCCGCGGTAGTGCTGCCTCTGGTGGCGCCGCTGGTGGCGGTGGCCGTGTCCAGCGCGAGCGCCCTGCTCTGGAACCAGCTCGCGTCGTCCTATCGCGTCCATCATCTCGAAGGTGAAGTCGTCGCGATCCGCGAGGCGCTCGTGCGTCAGGAGTCTTCGGTCGAAGGACTCGAGGAGGACCTCGAGGCTGCGCGAGCCGCGATCGCTCGGTCGACCGGCGGCGAGGAGGCATTGCGCGCGCAGCTCGCGGCAGCCCGAGCCCAGGAAGAGCACACGCGCGGGCAGCTCGAACGGCTGGAACGCGAGTCTCGGACGCTCGACCCGAGCCGCCAGGCCCCGCTCGGCGACGCGGAGCAGGAGCGACTGCGACATCAGTGCGAGCGGATGGGCATCGTCACCCGGGATCGAGCCCTCCTGTCCGTCTTCCAGGATCTCGAGAAGGCGGCGCGCTCTTCCCTGCCAATCCTTGTCACCGGAGAGCCCGGGACGGGCAAGGAGCTCTTCGCGCGGGCCGCCCACCGCTTGAGTCGCAGCGCCGATGGCCCCTTCGTCGCTGTCAACATGGCCGCGATCCCCGCAGAGCTGTTCGAGAGCGAGATGTTCGGTCACCTCAGGGGCAGCTTCACCGGGGCCGTCGGCGATCGGAAGGGGTTCTTCGAGCAGGCGAACCAGGGAACGATTTTCCTCGACGAGGTCGGCGAGCTGCGTCCCGATCACCAGAGCAAGCTGCTTCGCGTCCTCCAGGACAAGAGCTTTTACCGGATCGGGGCGACACGCCCGACGACCGTGGACGTGCGCGTGGTCGCCGCGAGCAACAGGGATCTCGAGCGGGGTGTCGCGGACGGCTGGTTCCGAGAGGACCTCTATTTTCGACTGAAAGGGCTCGTCCTGCGGTTGCCCCCGCTCCGCGAGCGAAGGCAGGACATTGCCCTGCTGGCCGCATGGTTCGCCCACGAGGCCGCCGGCGAGCTCGGACGGCCCGATCTGCCGCTGTCCGAGGCCGCGCTGGCCGCGCTCGAGCGAAGCGCCTGGCCGGGCAACGCACGCGAGCTTCAAAACTGCCTGCGCCAGGCCCTCGTGTTCGCCCACGGCGCCGCTGTCACAGTCGAAGACCTGCGGCTGCAGTCCCGTGAGCCTGGCCGGGACGAGTCTGGCGGCGACGCGGCGGTTCTCGCCTCCCTCCGCCAGCACGGGTTCGACATGCAGGCAACCGCACACACGCTCGGATGGGACCGGAGCACGGTGACTCAACGGCTCAAGGGGCTCGGCTTCCGCGCGCTCGTCGAGGCGGACGGCGACCGGGCCAAGGCCGCGCTGGCGCTCGCCGGCGACCCGGCGCTCGGCCGCACGGTAGAGGTGAAACTGCGCGAGTACTCCGAGCACCTGCTGAGAGTCGTCGCGGGTTTCGATTCTCCCGGCGACGCGATCGCCGCGTGCCGGAGACGCTTCAAGAACCTGCCCGAACGCCACTTCCGCTCCCTGGAGCTCCTCGTCCGCCAGTACTTCGACCGCCGCTCTCCGACCACAAGGGTCTGACCCGTCCCGGACCATGAAGGGAAAAGCCCCGGCTGATGCGGGGATGCGGGGTTCCCCCGCATCCTTCTGATCGGCCGCCGTCGGGGTCCGCTCGCCAAGTCTGCGAATCCGCTCGAGTCCCCCACTCCCCGCGCCGAGGCCCGGCGTGGCGCGAGCGTTGCTCTAGGAGCTCGAGCGGGCGCCGGCCGCACTGGGCGGACACGGAGCGCCGATCAGTAGGACGCGAAGACGCCGCAAGTCAGAAAGGGGAAGGACAATGGCCGACACGCAGCGGACGACCGAGAGCGGTGGTGTGAAGGAGCTGGTGATCCTCGTGGGGATTCTCTTGACGGTGATCGCCGGAGCAGTCGGAACGTACTGGATTCGCTCGCGAGGAGTGGAGGCGGCGCCCGGGGAGTCGACACGCCCCCGCACCGTGGTTCCGGCACCGCCTGCCGGGGTCTTCCACGCCGATGTCTACTTCGATTTCAAGAGCACGCGTCTGCGTGCAGACGCCGTCCGCGTGCTCCAGGACACGACGGGCCTCATGGACCTGGCGAATGCATGGGTGGTGCTCGTCCAGGGCTATGCGGACCGTCAGGGACCAGTCGAGTACAACCGCGTCCTGGCTCAACGCCGCGCGCAGGCGGTCAAGCAGTTTCTCGTCGAGCTCGGCATCCCGGAACCCTCGATCAGGCTGGTGACGCTGGGGCAGGACGGGTCGCTCTGCGACGATCCGGGCAAGGAGTGCCAGGAGCTCAACCGCCGCGTCCACCTCGAGTTCCGTAAGCTCGCCGCCGCTGCTCCCAGCACCCTGGCAGTGGCCGGGGCGAGCGCGAACGACCGGGCACAGGCCGACTCCACGTCGCCCGCAGGCGACCGGTGATCCAGTCGATGCGCCGTGCCTCGAGGCGCTTCGCAGGATTGATGGTCGTGAGCCCTCGTCTCCGTCCTGGCGGTCACCGCCGCCAGGGCGGAGAGCCCTGGTAACGCCGGCGCGCGGCCCGGGCGCGTCACCGAAGGCACAATGTTCTGGCGGACGGGCCCGGAAGAAGCGCTCGTGCCCGCGCCCGTGCTCAAGACGGACGTCCACATGGTCGTGACCGGAATCGTCGCTCGGGCAAGTGTCCGTCAGGAGTTCATCAACCCCGGCAGCGAGTGGGCGGAGGGCATTTACGTCTTCCCCCTGCCCGAGGACGCTGCGGTCGATCATCTGCGGATGCAGATCGGTGATCGCTCGATCGAGGGTGTCATCCGGGAGCGCGCATCGGCCAAGGCGCAGTACGAGCAGGCGAAGCACGAGGGCAAGCGGGCGAGTCTCGTCGAGGAAGAGCGGCCCAATATCTTCACGACCTCGGTCGCCAACATTGCGCCCGGCGCCGCGATCACCGTCGAGATCGAATACCAGCAGGCCATCAGATACGACGGCGGGCAGTTCAGGCTGCGCTTTCCCATGGTCATCGGCCCGCGCTACATTCCCGGAACGGACCAGGTACCGGACGCGTCGCGTGTCACTCCTCCGGTCGAGCATCCCGCGCGAGGCGTCCTCAATCCCGTCAGCCTCCGGGTCGAGCTCGACCCCGGAGTCCCCCTGGCGCGCGTCGACGCGTCCTACCACGAGATTCAGACGACGCCTCTCGCCGGCGGTCGCTATCGAATCGAGCTCACCCAGGGCAGCGTTCCCGCCGACCGGGACTTCGAGCTCGTGTGGCAGCCCACCGCCGAGGCGACCCCAACCGCGACACTGTTCACAGAAAAGAAGGGGGAGGAGATGTTCGCGCTCCTCATGGTGATGCCGCCGGCGCCCGCCGAGCTCGACATGCTTCGCCTGCCGCGCGAGGTGATCTTCGTGATCGACAACTCGGGCTCGATGCACGGAGCGTCCATCGATCAGGCCAGGGCGGCACTGAGGCTGGCCCTCGCGCGTCTTCGCCCCACGGACATCTTCAACGTCATCCGCTTCAACCACACCACGGACGCCCTCTTCTACCAGGCCCGGGCCGCGACGTCGCAGAATCTCAACGTGGCCGACCGGTACGTCGGCGGGCTCCGGGCCGAGGGAGGGACCGAGATGCTGCCGGCCCTCCAGCACGCCCTCGACGGCGAGGAGCACCCCGGCCGTTTGCGGCAGGTGATCTTCCTGACCGACGGCGCCGTCGGCAACGAAGCGCAGCTGTTCTCGGCGATCCACGAGCGGCTCGGCGGCAGCCGCCTGTTCACCATCGGTATCGGCTCGGCGCCCAATAGCCACTTCATGCGCGAAGCGGCCAGGCTCGGTCGCGGCACCTTCATCTACATCGGCAGCACCACCGAAGTGAAAGAAAAGATGGTCGCGCTCTTCGGGAAGCTCGAGTCCCCGACTCTCACCGACGTCCGCCTCGAGCTCCCCGGCGGGCTCGGCGCCGACATCGTGCCCGAGCGGATTCCCGACGTCTATCTCGGCGAGCCCGTCACCGTTGCGCTGAGAGCGGCGACGCTGCCACCGCGCGTCATGCTTCGCGGCCACCTCGGTCTGGATCAGTGGGAACACGAGCTGTCGCTCCAGCATACCGAGGAAGGCGTGGGACTGTCTGTGCACTGGGCGCGCGGGAAGATCGCTTCCCTTCTCGACCAGCGCCGATCCAGCTCATCTGACGCGATGATCCGTCACGCGGTGGTCGAGCTCGCCCTCGCGCACCACCTCGTGAGCCCGTACACGAGCCTCGTCGCCATCGACGTGACCCCGGTCCGCCCGGGGAACGAAGCCCTCCATAGTCACGCGCTCAAGACGAATCTCCCGCACGGCTGGGACTACACCGCCGTCTTCGGACTGGGCCAGGGGGCGACGGAGGGACCGGTTCACCTGGCTCTCGGGCTCATCGCGCTCCTGCTCGCCGCTGGCCTTGGCACCGCCGTCATTCGCGCAATGAAAGCGTGACCCGGCGAACGCTCCTGATCGGTAGCGTGGCAGCCTTGCTCGCCGGAGTCGGGCTGTGGCAGCTCGGGCAGGGCGCGTGGATCTACGTCAAGGCTCGGCTCGCCCAGCGCCTGTTGCAGAGGGCCTGGGCGCGCACCCTCCGGGGCGGAGGGCACTGGTAACGCCGGTGCGCGGCCCAGGCGCGTCACCGAGGGCACAATGTTCTGGCGGACGGAACGGTAGGAGCCGCTCGTGCCCGCGCCCGTGCTCCAGACGGACGTTCACATGGTCGTGACCGGAATCGTCGCCCGGGCAAGCGTGCGTCAGGAGTTCGTCAACCCCGCAGCGACTAGGCGGAGGGCATCTACGTCTTCCCCCTGCCCGAGGACGCTGCTGTCGATCATCCGCGGATGAGGCCGCCGGCACTGAGCGCCAGCTGTGATATAAGACGCTCGGGCAGGATCCTCTTCCCAGAGGAGAGATGAACCGTGCTCAAGACGCTCGCCTGGGTGTATACCGCGGGGTTCGTGGGCATCTTCCTCATCACCCACGCGCCCGGGCTCACAGACGCCAGGGGTTACCTCTTCGGTCTGTTCAAGATCGACCCTATTGACGACGTCGTCCACCTGCTCTCTGGAATTGCCGGCGGCATCGTGGCGATGTGGGCGCCGGGCTCGATCCGCACGTACCTGCAGTGGATCGGCCTCCTCTACGGACTGGACGCCGTGGCCGGCCTCACGCAGGGAAGAGGGCTCCTGGATCTCAGCATCTTCACGCAGGGCGTGGGCACGCCCGATTTCAGCTTGACGAACTTCCTGGTGAATCTGCCCCACATCGTGCTCGCCGGGATCGCGCTCGTGTTCGGGTTCCGCAAGAGCCCGCCGCCCGCCCGTAGTGCGGCGTAGGCTGCGACGCCGCCGACGCACCTGGACCCTTGTCGGACTCGCGGCCGCGAGCGCGGCCGTGCTCGGCCTGATCGCGCTCGCCGCTCCCGCCTGGTTCATCGGCGCCCACTGCTTCAGTGTTCGAAGCCAACCGACCCAACGATCGGCGGAGCTCCTGCGCGTCACCGCGGACGTGAAAGGCTACTTCCGCAGCCCGTCGTCGACCTACCTCACCCTGCCCGAGTGGTACATCGTCTACAGCACCGAGGAATACGCGTCGTTCGTCAAGTCGCGCGCTCCCAGCCGGTTTCCGTACTTCGCCGCCATCCGGCAGTACTGGCGCTCCTACAAGCAGGTCTGCCGGGCGACCAGGCGCGTCTACCCCTTCGACGCCGGCACCCATCTCATGCTCGGCATCATCGGCCTGAGCTTCTCGGTGGAGAACGCCGTCAAGGGTGGGTACGAGAACACGGTCGGCGTGATCACGGAGGGGATCGGCTTCTATCACACCGACGAGGACGTCTTCGCGCGCAAGACCGCGCGCGAGTACGCGGAGTTCATGCATACGACCCCGTGGTACGACTTCCCGTTCGCGGGCAAGCTCAAGGCCCTGTGGAAGGAGACGCCCCTGTGGGGGCCCGACGTCGTCCGGAAGTGGGAGCGGCGATTCGCCCTGAGCGTCGAATACGCGGTGAAGGCGGTGTACGGAGGGATCATCCGATGGAGCACCGGCGCCGTGTACCTGCCTGAGGACCTCGTGATCCACGCATGGATCGTCGACGCTCCCGATCGGATCTTCAACGACGACAGGCTCCGGAAGGTCAAGGCAGTCGCCCCCCGGTCCTACATCGTCACGCTCCCTCGCTACGAAGCCTTCACGCAGGCGGTCACGGCGCTCGTGAAGCAGGGCGTGCGGTTTCACGACCTTGCCGGCAACGACGAGATTCTCCTGACAGCGATCGCGCCGCGCGATTGGGACTATCGCCTCGCCACGGGCGGGCTCCTGTTCAGCGACGAGATCCTGACGGACCCGGCCGCGAAGCGGATCGCCGTCAGGGTGCCCGTGAGCTCCTTGCACGTGATCCTGGCCGACCTGCCCACCCGCGGCGTGAGCGTCGAGCATCTTTACGACTACTGAAGCCGCGTGGCGCCTGCGATGTCTTCGCTGACCAGGCTCAGGCGGGCGCTCGCGAGAGCGTCCGTGATCGCCCTGCTCCTCTTCCTGCTGATCGCGGTCGTCGCCCTCCGGAAGGCCCTCTACTACGCCGCGGAGCCCGATGGCGAGAAGGACTGCCCGCCCGTGGTGCCCGCCGGGGCCGATCCGCCCAGGCCCGTCCGAATTCGGCCGGTGGTGCCCGCATCACTCGTCTGGGTGCAGCGGGGTGGCACGGTCAACGACGCGAGCTGCCTCAGCCGGACGCCCGTCTACGGCGTCGTGGCGGTGCGCGAGGTCGACGACGTCCGGGCCGCCCTCGCCTTCGCCCGTGACAACGGCCTGAAGGTGTCGGTCGCGGGCGTCCGGCACAGCATGGGGGGACAGGCGTTCGCACCCGACGCGATCGTCCTGGACATGACACGGCTGAACCGGATGTCGCTCGACGCGCAGACCCGGACCTTGACCGTGCAGAGCGGCGCCACCTGGCACGACATCCAGAGCTTTCTCCACCCGCGGTTTGCAGTGATGGCGATGCAATCAACCGATATCTTCACCGTCGGCGGCTCGATCGCCGTGAACGCCCACGGCATGGATCATCAGGCCGGCTCCGTCGGGCGGACGATCCGCGCGATGCGCGTCATGCTCGCCGACGGCTCGATCCAGACTCTGAGCCCCACCGACAACCCGCGGCTCTTCCATCTGATCGTCGGCGGCTATGGCCTGTTTGGCGTGATCCTGGACGCCGAGCTGGAAGTGACCCCCAACGTCGTCTACCGATCCGAGCGCCGGGTGATCCGTTACCGCGAGTTCCCCACCGTCTTCAGCGACGAGATCGGGCCCGCGCCGCAGTACGGGCTGTTGTACGGCCACCTCTCCACCGCGCCGCACTCGTTCCTGGACGAGATGCTCCTCTATACCTATCGGCTGGAGACCGCCCGCGGGGCTGTGATTCCCCCGCTCGGCGAGGTGCGCGCGGTGAGGCTGCGCCGGCTCGTCTTTAATCTAGCCAAGCAGGGGACGCTCCCGATGCGCTTCAAGTGGTTGGCCGAGAAATACGTCGAGCCGCGCCTGGAATCCTGCCCGGTGAGCCGGAACCAGGCCCTCGCCGAGGGCGAGGCATGCCTGGTATCGCGGAATCACCCGATGCACGACTCCGTGAGATATCTCAAGAACGGCCTCGAGGGCGAGACCGACATCCTGCACGAGTATTTCGTTCCGCGCGCCCAGTTCGTCGCGTTCGTGGACGGCTTGCGGGCCGTGCTGAAGACGCGTCGAGCCAACCTGCTGAATGCGTCCGTGCGGGTCGTCCACCAGGAGGACAACGTCCTCACGTACGCGCCGGCCGAGATGTTCGCCGTCGTGCTCTACCTGAACCAGACCACCGACACCGCGGGACACGCCGGCATGCGGGCGCTGACCGGCGAGCTGATCGACCTCGCAGCGGGCCTGGGCGGAACGTTCTTCCTGCCGTACCAGCTGCACTACACCGTCGAGCAGCTTCAGCGATCCTACCCAAGGATCAAGGAGTTCTTCGCGGCCAAGCGGCAGTACGACCCGGGCGGCCTGCTCACCAACACGTTCTACGAGAAGTACGCGGCTCTTTTACATGGGGGGCCTTGACGTGTCCAGCATGTCACCGCACCCGTCCATTGACCCCCGCCTTGTGAGCTTCGCGGGCCAGGTCAGCCGGCGCCGGTAAGCTCCACGCCGGCCAGGAGGGAGTAGCACGGCGCCGCCTCGATGTCCTGGGGGCGGCGTCGGTGCGTCCGGGGACCTACCGCGTATCGCCTGTGATCTTGTACCCGGGTCGCACTGAGCCATTGTATTCGTGGCTCAGGGGGCTATCGAACTTGGTGGTTCCCCAACCGCAGGCTGGCCACCGGTAAACCCGCCTGACCTTTTAAGGGGAATCACGGATGGATGGCAGCGACTTTTTACAGGAAAACGTCTTTGGGTATCGCCAAGCATGCTCAAGTCCCCGCGAACCGGATCGCCACACCCCGAGGGCCAGCCTATGGACACCCAAGCTCTTCGTATCCTCATCCGTAAAAAGATCCGTAAAAAGCTCGACGACGGTAGCCTCCCCCACGGCAGCGCCTCGACGGTCTGGTGGAGTCCCGGTGACGGGGAAACATGCGATGCCTGCGGCATGACCATCACCAAGGGACAGTTGCTCATGGACGGAGCGGCCCGAGTGGGCAGGGGTGACTGGTCGGTCCAATTTCACGTCGCGTGCTTTGAGGTCTGGAACGAGGAGAGGCGCACGCGGAAGACGGCCTGACTCTTGGGCACCGGCAGCAGAACATCGCGAAATTCACCGGAGCCTCGCGCCTGGCAACGTCAACCCATGAGGCGAGGTGCAGGCGCTCGTAGCGTAGCTCACGTCCGACTTTCCGCTTCCTTCAATGCCTCTAGCGCCGCGCCCTTGGACGGCATGCCACGGCGTGCGCTGCCACGCTGACGCGGTAGCGCTCGTGATCGAGTGCTCCATCCCGGTCGTGTAGAAGGTCGCGCGCCAGCGCCAGGAGTCCAGCCACGAGCGGAGGGCTCCAAGCACCGGCAGGTCCGCGTTTATACGAACCGCTTCCAGCGTGACGAGGAGCAGGCGGCCGAGGCGGTCAGTCACAGTCGGAGGGCTCGCGGGCCAGCCACGCGCCTACTCGATCACCTGGTCCGCCTGAAGAAGGAGCGTTTGCGGAATTGAGAGCCCGAGAGCCTTCGCAGTCTTGAGGTTGATGACCAGTTCGAACCGTGTCGGCTGCTCCACTGGAAGGTCGCTGGGCTTCGCACCCTTGAGGATCTTGTCAACATATGTCGCTGCGCGACGGTACATTTCTGGCAGGCTCGGCCCATACGCCATCAAGCCGCCAGCTTCCACAAACTCGTGAAACTGAGAGATCACCGGCATATGCTTTCCACGCGCGAGTTCGAGGATC
>QHSV01000349.1 GCA_003221655.1 Candidatus Rokuibacteriota bacterium | reverse complement strand
TGGTGAACCTGTTGCTTCCCACCCGAGTCCGCGATATTTCGAACAATCTCAAACTCTATCGCGCGGACATTGTCAAGAATCTCGACCTTCAGGAGAATCACTTCGCCGCAAATGTCGAGACCGGACTCAAGCCGTTGTTGGCCGGCTATGATATCCGCGAAGTTCCGATTTCATGGATTAACCGAACCATCGACATGGGACGCTCGTCCTTCCGTATCCTGAGAGTTGGCCCTGACTATTTCTTTACCCTCGTCCGTTTGGTGCGCGGCACGTGGCGGGCTCGTTTGGGGAAGAGAGGCACGGAGACGCCTCTACCGTGAGCCCGGGCGCTCAGTGCCCGCTTTGCGCGAGCCGCGATGTTGCTCTATGGCTGGACACGGGCAGGCCGGACGGGCCGCCGTCGGTCTTCGGACCTTCGCGCCGTGAGACTTCACCTGGGCGCATCCTGCGCTGTCGAGCGTGTGGAATGGGGTTTCGTCACCCGCGGCCCTCGGCGAGCGAACTTCTTGAGCGCTACCATGAGCTGCCCGCGGACCTTTACGACGCTGAATTGCCTGGGCGCACGCGCACAGCCAGGCGGCACGTGGAGATCTTGCGGCGTTACGCCGAGCCCGGTCACCTCCTGGATGTCGGCTGCGCCTCCGGAGCCTTTCTCTGCGCCGCTGCGGACGGAGGCTGGCGCGTGGTTGGCGTCGAGCCGGCGGCGGCGCTCTGCCAGCGCGCCGCGGCCGCCCTCGGGGGACGCGGCGAGGTGATCTGTGGGACGCTGGAAGACGCGCCGTCCCACCTGGCGGGATTTGACGCCGTTACCCTCTGGGACGTGCTCGAGCATGTCGAGCGTCCCGCGGATTTCCTCAGCGCGTGCGTTGCGCGCCTCAGGCCCGGGGGCCACCTGCTCGTCAACGTCCCGGATCTGGAAAGCCTCCCCGCGCGAATGATGGGCGCGCGATGGCCGCTCCTGCTCCCCGAGCACCTCAACTACTTCAGCCCGGCGAGTCTGCGGCACTGTGCCGCCCTCGCGGGCCTCGAATGGCGAGCGGCCGGGCGGCGCCGAGCTGCCTTCTCTGTCGATTACGTCTTCTACCGGCTTGCCCAGCACGGCATCCCGCTCGCGCCTACGGCGCGCCGCCTGGCCCGGCGGCTCCGGATGTCGAGGCGCCTCATAGTGGTGCCGCTGGGCGAGTTGTATGCTGTGTGGCGCCGCTGATCACTCCGAGGGCTGAACGGGTGAGCCGCTCCAGGTGATCACCGCCAGCGGGCGAAGGCCCAGCCGCCGCCTGTTCCAGCCGGGGTGCGGTAGACCGGCACGTAGTCGAGCAGCTCCATCTTCAGGCGAGCCCGCTGCATCGCGCCGCCGAGCGCCACCCAGTTCAGCGTCTCCGACCCCGCGGAGTGAAGCCACTCGCGTGGGATCGAGCGCAGCGCCGCCGCGTCGTTCCGCTCGAGCGCGCCGAGCAGCGTGCGATCGAGCCGCTCGTCGACGACGAAGTGGCTCAAGCCGCCCGAGGCGACGACGGCAACCGACGCGGGTTCTTTCCACGCCGCGATGGCATCCGCGATGGCTTCGCCGATGGCGAACGAGCGGCGCGGGGTCGGCTGATTCGGCAGGTAGCAGGTGTTCTGGAAGACCGGAAGGATCGCGGCGGCTTGTTGTCGAAGAGGCGCTTCACGATGAACGAGAACGCGTGCGGCAGCCCCTGCTCACGCGGCGGCGTCTCGCGCACGTAGTCGAGCTCGCCCTGTACGTAGGGGGCGGTGGGGACGGAGCGGCAAGAGCCACCGGTTGCCGCGTCCCGGTAACGCCCCGGAAGGGCGATTGGGCGTTTATGTCGCTTACGCTCTCGTCATAGCCATCGCCGGCAAGAGCAGGACGCCCAACAGGGCCGCAGCGCGCACGCGGCGATCAGCGTCTCTCACTCCGAAGGTCGCCAGGACAAGCGGAACGATGAACGCGAGCAGCGGTGGATACGCGATCTTGTAGACGGTGAAGTGCCCCCAGTTGAGCGCCAGTTGCGCCGCAATTGGGCGTTTGACGTCGAATCCTCCCGGGAAGGCCGTGTTGAGCGCGACGAAAGTCGCGAGGGCCAGTGCCCCCAGTCCCCCAGTAGCCAAGGCCACGCGGCGCCAGTTCTCGCGCGACGCGTGCGTGAGCCCGTAAAGCACGGGCAGTACGCCGACATCCCACTTGATGGTCATTACGATCGGCAGCAGGAGTGCGAGGAGCACCAGACGATCCTCCCAGATGAGGATGATCATGACCATCCAACTCAAGAGGGAGAGACGGTCCCAGGGCTGAAAAACATGCAGCCGGTAGGTCAGCACCGCTACACAACCGAAAAACAGCATTCCGATCACGCAGTAGGGTTCCGAAACCCAGCGCCGACAGAAGAAGAAGAGCAGGACAAAGATCGAGAAGAGCGCGACCGAGTCGATGAAGAAATAGGTCTTGCCGATGGACAAGGCGGTCGACCGGTGGACCACCTCCGCGAGGTAGACCGTGAAGACGCGGCCGTTGAGCCCATAAAGGCCGGCGTTCCGCCAGGAACCTCCGCGAGGAGGCTCGTTCTTCAAGATCGCGTTGTGGAACTCGACTCTCGTTCCCGCCGAATCGGGGCTGTAGATCGTGTTGTCGCCAACCCAGCTTTGGAGCAATACGGTCAGGGTAGCCGCGACGAGTACCAGCAGAATCGGCCGCGCGACACGCGCGCCCGGCCCCTCATGGACCATGTCGGCGTCAGTGCGCCGAAGTCAGGTCCGGCGCGCGGCGGGCCGCGTCGACGAGCTGAAGCCGCCAGCCGTCCGGATCGCGCAGGTTCAGCACCGTGCGGCCGGTGGCGCGCACGTACACAGGCTCGACTGACGCGTTGACTCCGTGAGCTTGCAGCTCCTTGCGCGCGGCGGCGACGTCGGCGACCTGGAACGCGATGTGGTTGACGCCGATCGCCTCCTCACCGCCGACCCGGTGGATCTCGAAAATCGGCTGGTTCTCGCCGCGCAGCTGAAACTCCACGGAGTCGCCGTGGTGCTTGGTCCGGACGCGCTCCTGGAAGCCGAGGGCGCGGAAGTAAAGTTGGCGCGGCCTTTCATTCTACATCTTGAGTTCCCATTTGCGCGAGTTCGCGCCTCGACTCAAAATTCCGGTTACCGAAGGAGGTCCGTCGATCAGCAGTCCCGGTTACCAGACCCGACGAGGAGCGCACCGTGGCTCGACAGGCCTCTAGCAGAATTTCTCGCCGCCCTCGTTCAGGAAACCACACGAAGGGCAAGTAGAAGCGAACGACAGCCCTCTCCGCGTGGCACCGTGGACAGACCATCAACGCCGCTCGCCCATTTCCTTCTCGGTCTGCTCCAGCCAGAAGCGCATGTCCATCTCGCGGTACATCGTCGTCGCCGTGCTGAGGTGCTTTTGCGCCTGCTCGCGCTTGCCCGTGCGCCGGTAGAGCTTGCCGAGCCCGAGGTGGCAGTGGGCGATGAGGGGGCGCATGCCGAGCTCGGCGGCCAGAGCCAGCGCCTCGCGGTAGTAGGCGGGCGCGTCCTCGGCGCCGCCAGTTGACGCGACGTCACCGGCGAAGCAGAGAGCGTGGGCCTCGCCGGCACGAGCTCCGAGCCGGCGGGTGAGCGCCAGTGCTTCTTGAGCGTGGCTGGCGGCCTCGCCGATCCGGCCCGCCGAGAGATAAGCCATCCCCGCGCACAGAAGGCTGAGCCCAGGCGATCTGTAAATCTGGCGACTGCGGAACTCCTCCACGGCGCCCGCGACCAACGGGAGCGCCTCGTCCCCTCGGCCGGCGAGGACGTAGGCGGCGCCGAGGGTTGCAGCCATGAGCGGAGTCCAGCCGACGATCTGCCACGTTCGGCAGTGGTCGAGGCCCCGCTCGAAGAGCCGGGTCGCGCGTGGGAGATCCCCGCGACGGAGGTGGGCAAGGCCGAGACTGAACAATCCGCAGCGCAGCGTAAAGGGATGATCGGCCGTCTCAGCGATCCGCACGGCGGCCTCGGCGTGCCCGATCGCCTCGTCGAAACGGCCGAGCTCGGAGAGCGCGTCGGCGAGCCAGGCACCTGACAATGCCGACTGGATGGCGGGCGTCCCAAAGCGGTCGTAGCGCAGGTCGCCCTCGAGCGCGACGTTCCGGTCAAGGAAGGAGACTGCGTCGCTGAACTCGCCCCTGCTGGCGTGCGTCATGCCGAGAAATGACGTTGCCACGACCTCGTTTGAGCGATCGCCAAGGGTTCGCGCGATACCCAGGGCCTCCTGCCCGAATCTGATGCCCTCGTCGTAGTCACCAGTGTCTAGACACTCGATCACCATGAAGGTGGCGGTCCGCGCGAGCCGGTGCTGGTCGCCGAGCGCCCTGGCGAGCACCTCCGCCTCGTGAAGGTGGTCCCCCTGGCGCGCCCGATCGCCGAATGGGCGGAGCGCGTTCCGGAGGTCGATGTGGGTGTCAATGGTCACCTCGGTCGTCGCCCGCGTCTGGGGGAGACGGTGGAGGGCCCCCAGCGCCTGATCAAAGTCGGCCGCTGCCTCCCGATAGGCCGACCGCGCCAACGCCATGGCGCCGGCCTGCCGTAGGTACGTGACAGCCTTGTTCCACGCCTCGCCGCGGAAGGCGTGATACGCGAGCCGCTCGACGTGTTCCGTCAGCCGATCGGGATAGACTCGCTCGATCGTCTCCACGATCTGGCAATGGAGCGTGCGCCGCCGCTCCTGGACAAGGCTTCCGTAGGCGACGTCGTGGGTCAGCGCGTGCTTGAACGTGTACTCGAGGTCTGGGAAGAGCCGCGCCTCGTAGAGGAACTCGGCGGCCTGGAGGTTGGTGAGGCTGCGGCGAAGCGTGTTCTCCGACCCTTCGGCGATCGCCTGGAGGAGCGTAAACGGTATGTCCTTGCCGATGACGGCCGCGGTCAGCAGGAGCATCTTGTCCTGGGGCGAGAGCCGCTCGACGCGCGCCGCCAGCACCGCCTGGACCGTGGCGGGCACCTGGATCTCCCCGACGGGCCGCGCGAGGCGGTAGGCCCCACGATCGCCGACAAGCACGCCCGTCTCCACCAGCGTGCGGACACTCTCCTCAAGGAAGAACGGGTTACCGCCGGTGCGTCCGATGAGCGTCGCCTTGAGCTCGGCCGTGGCCTCGTCACGGCCCACCCGGCGATCGAGGAAAACGTGGGCAGTCTCGGGCGAGAGCGGATCGAGCCGGATCTGTGCGTAATAGGTCTTGCCTCCCCAGGTGTGCCGGTATTCGGGGCGATAGCTGACGAGCAGCAGCACACGATGGCTCGGAAGGCTCTCAACCAGCGTGTCGAGCACCGCCTGCGTCTCGGAGTCGATCCAGTGGAGATCTTCAAACACGAGGACGACCGGCCGGCGGCGGCTCTCCTCAAGGAGCAGCAGCTTCACCGCTTCCAGTGTCCGCCGCCGCTTCTGTTGCGGATCGAGCGTCTGCCACTGTGCGTTGTCGACGGGCACATCAAGGAGCGCAAGGACGGCGGAGGCCGCCGGCGCCAGCCCTCGCTCGAGCGACAGGACCTTCGTCGTTATTCTCTCCTTGACCGTGTCCGCATCGTCGCGCGGCTCGATCTTGAAGTACCTCTTCAGTAGGTCGATGACCGGCAGATAGGGCGTCCGCTTCCCGTAGGAGGCCGCACTGCTGACGAGGATCAGCGAGTCCCGAACGCGGTCCGAGTTGATGAACTCCCACAGGAGCCGCGACTTGCCGACACCGGGCTCGCCCACGACGGCGACAACCTGGCCGTGGCCCGTCTCGGCCTGCTCGAGCGCCTGGGCGAACTGCTCCAATTCGCGGCCCCGACCCACGAACGGCGTGAGCCATTCACCTAACCCCAGCCCCGTTGTCTCGAGGCCTACGAGCCGGTAAACCCTTTCGACCGATCTATTGCTGGCTGTGTAGGCTGAGAGGAGAAAGCGTCGTTCGAGAAACGGCCGCGTCGCCGCGCTCACGAGCACGGTCTCCGCCTCGGCGCCCGACATGAACGCCTCCAGTTGCCGCCACGCCTCGCGTTTCGCCGCATGGTCGACTCGCGCCGCACTGCCAACCCAGGCGACGAAGACCTCGCCGACGTGCAGACCAATGCGGACTCCGGGGGACTCCGCTGAGCGGCCATGGGAGCGCGCTGTGGCCCTCTGGATGGCCAGGGCCGCGTGCGCTGCCCGGCTCGGGGCGTCCTCGATGGGCTCCAGCCCGAACACCGCAACGAGTTCTGCCGGGCTCACCTCCTCGACCTGGCCGCCGAAGCTCTCGATCTTCTCCGCGAGAGTCTCGAGCAAGGCGCCCATGGCCGGGACAACGGTCACCGGCGCCGTCGGGACGAGGTCAGCCCGGAGCAGGGCGACCTGCCGGCGCTCCCACTGCACATGGGCCGCCCTTGCGGCCGGCGCGGGCTCGGCCGTAGAGCTCACTGGCTCGGCCGGCGCGAGCGGTTCGGCCCTCCCGGACGGCGCCTGCAACCCGTACTTCTTGAGGCGGTAACGCAGCATGTTGCGCGTAACTCCGAGCCGGTCTGCCGCCTGCGAGATGTTCCCGCGCGTTCCGTGGAGCGCCTCGAGAATACGCGCCTGCTCGATTTCTCCCACTGCGTGCTCGAGGGATGTCACCTTGGAGAACCGGGCCGGGCTCGCATCATCATCCGGCGGCCGCGAGGCTGGTCGACCCCGAGGAGCCCCAAGCTCCAGCACGTCCGCCGTCACCCGACGGGCGTCGGTGAGCAACGCCACGCGCTCCATCAGGTTCGCCAACTCCCGCACGTTCCCCGGCCAGCGGTACGCGAGGAGGGTGGCCCGCGCGTCCTCGGCGAGCATCTTCGGCGCCAGTCCATAGTCGCTGCAGGCCCGCGCCAGAAAGTGCTCGGCCAGAGTGAGGATGTCCTGGCCTCGCTCTCGAAGCGCCGGCAACTGGATCGTCACCACGGCGAGTCGGTGGTAGAGCTCCTCGTGAAACCCGCGCCGGCGCGCCCCAGCCCTTAAGTCCTCGCTCGTCGCCGAGATGACCCAGACGTCCACCGGCTCACTGCGGGTGCTACCCAACCTCCGGACCGTCCGGTCCTCGAGGACCGTGAGCAGCTTGGCCTGGAGACCCTGGGGCAACAGCCCAATCTCATCGAGGAAGAGCGTCCCGCGGTTGGCCGTCTGGAACAGGCCCGCCTTGGCATGGCGGGCATCGGTGAACGCGCCCTGCTCGAAGCCGAACAGCTCCGCCTCGAGCAGCGTCTCGGGAATGGCCGCGCAGTTGATCGCGACGAAGGGGCCGGCCGCCCGCGGCCCCCCGTCATGAATCGCGCTCGCGAGCAGGCCCTTGCCCGTCCCCGTCTCACCCAGGATCAAGACGGGGGGCAGGCGTCGCGACCGGGACTGGCGCCGGAGCAACTGCTCGACCTGAGTTCGGACCGCCACCAGCCCCGGGCTCTCACCTATTAGTCCGCCCAGCACGGCCACGGCGGACGCATTCTACGCCGCTTCGCGCTTCACTGGAGA
>QHSV01000543.1 GCA_003221655.1 Candidatus Rokuibacteriota bacterium | reverse complement strand
CCGTTCACCCGCGCAGCGCGCGAGGCGATGACCGCCGGAGCCTCGCGCACGCTCTTGCTCGAGAACACGCGTGCGTTCGTCGAGGTGTTCGCGCCGGCGGCCCTGCTCCTCGTGGTCGGTGCCAGCCACGTCTCGATGCCGCTCACCGAGCTCGCCAAGGTGCTCGGCTATCGCACGGTCGTGGTCGACGGCCGGCCGCGGTTCGCGACCCGCGAGCGGTTCCCAGCCGTGGACGAGTTGCGGATCGGTATCCCGTCGGAGCTCGTTGGCGAATACCCGCTCGTCCCCTCCACCGCGCTCGTGCTGATGGCCCACGACTACAAGTACGATCTACCGGTGCTCCACAAGGCGCTCGCCACCGAGGTCGGCTACATCGGGATGCTCGGCTCGTCGCGGCGCGGCGCGGCGATCTTGAAGCTTCTTGCCGAGGAAGGCGAGGGCGACGCCGCGCTCAAGCGCATTCGCGTCCCGATCGGTCTCGATATCGGCGCCCGCTCGGCGCCCGAGATCGCGCTCGCGGTCATGGCCGAGATCCAGGCGGTGCGTGGCGGCGGAACCGGCCAGCCCATGAGCACGAAGCCCCGGCGCCAATGAAAGCGATTGCTCAGCGGCGCGACGCGGCGACCCTCGAGGGCCTGGTCGACAAGGTGCTCTGCCACGACGTCCGTGACGCGGGCGGC
This sequence comes from Candidatus Rokuibacteriota bacterium, assembly GCA_003221655.1. Taxonomy (GTDB): domain Bacteria; phylum Methylomirabilota; class Methylomirabilia; order Rokubacteriales; family CSP1-6; genus AR31. The sequence continues at coordinate 2,348 of QHSV01000543.1, read as the reverse complement.
AAGGTCGCGGTCGAGAAGGGCGCGCGGCTCACCGCGGCCACGGCGAAGGTCCTGCTCGAGACCCCGTGGGAGGAAATCCACCTGCTCGTGGTCGAGCCCTCGGACCTGCACGAGGAGGAAGCCGGAAAGCGGCTGGCCGCGGCCGTCGTGGGCGACGGCGTCGAGGTGAAGGGCTACACGGGGGGCCAATGGACCCTGGTCGCGACCCGCCGGGGGCTCCTGAAGGTTCGTCGCGAGGCGCTGGCGGATGTCAACGCAATGGAAGGCGTCTCGGTCTTCACGCTCTTCGAGGCGCAGCCCGTCGAGCCGGGCGAGACCATCGGGCAGCGTGCCCGGTTCGAGGCGGCGCTGACGCAGAAGATCGAATGGTTCGGCGGACGCCTCCTGCCGATCCACTACGCCGGCGGCTCGGCGCGCGTCGTGGCCGACGCGTTGACGGCGCTCAGGCGGGACGGCGCGGAGGTGCTGATCGTGGCCGGGGCGAGCGCGCTCGACCCTCTCGATCCCGTCTTCGGCGGGCTCACGCTGCTGGGCGCCCGCATGGAGCGCCACGGTGCTCCGGCTCATCCCGGGAGCTTGCTCTGGCTCGCGATCTGGGACGGCAAGGCCGTGCTCGGGATGCCGACGTGCGGCATGTTTTCCCAGGCGACGACGTTCGACCTGGCGTTGCCTCGCATCCTCGCCGGCGAGCGCGTAGACAACCGGACGCTGGCCGAGCTGGGCCACGGCGGCCTCCTCTCGCGCGACGTGGCCTACCGCTTCCCGCCCTACCGCACAAACGCGGCGAGGGGAGAGCTCGAGTGAGCACCGCCACGCCCTCCGCGGCCGGCGGGCTCTACAGTGACGTCATCCGCGAGCGGTGGCGGCGGCCGCGCCACCGCGGTGAGTTGCCGGGCGCGAACGCCGTCGCCGAGGACGTGAATCCGCTCTGCGGTGACCGCGTTCGGTTGATGCTGACGATCGAGCCGGGCGGCCGGATCGCGGCGGTTCGTTTCGTGGGCGATTCGTGCGCCATCTGCACCGCGTCCACCGACGTCCTCGCCGAGCTGATCACCGGCCGGCCACGGGACGGGGCGAGGGCCATCGAGGTCGCCGACCTGCTCGCCGTCCTCCAGGCGGAGATCCGTCCCACGCGGATGCGCTGCGTGACCCTTCCACTCTCGGTGCTGGCTCAGGCGCTCAACGGGACCAAGACGCCATGAGGCTGGACGAGCAGACACGCCCGGACTTCCCGATCCTCCAGCGGATCGTCAACGGCCGGCCGCTCGTCTATTTCGACTCGGGCGCCTCGAGCCAGAAGCCGCGGGCCGTGATCGAGGCGATGAGCCAGTATTACGAGCGGAGTCACGCGAACGTTCACCGCTCGATCCATACCCTGGGCGAAGAGGCGACCGAGCTCTACGAGCTGGCCCGCGACGCCGTCCAGCGGTTCATCGGCGCCGCGAGCCGGGAGGAGGTCGTCTTCACCCGGGGCACCACCGACGGCCTTGGCCTGATCGCCGAAACCATCGGCCGAACGCTCGCGAAGGGCGACGAGATCGTGGTCACCGAGCTCGAGCATCACTCGAACCTGATTCCCTGGCAGCTGGTGGCCCGTGACCGCGGCGCGGCGCTCAAGGCCGTGCCGATCCTCGCGGATGGCACCGTCGACCTCGTCGCCCTCGACCGTCTGATCACACCGCGCACGCGCGTGGTCTCGTTCGCGCACGTCTCGAACGTGCTAGGAACGATTCTCCCGGTGACCGAGATCGTGCGTCGGGCGCGCACCGTCAACGCGATCACGGTGGTCGACGGGGCTCAGGCGGCGCCTCACCTGAGGCTCGATATGTCTGCGCTGGAATGTGATTTCTACGTGTTCTCGGCCCACAAGATGCTCGGCCCCACCGGGATCGGTGTCATGTACGGCCGGCGAGCGGTGCTGGACAGTCTCGAGCCCGGGCGCGGCGGCAGCGAGATGATCAAAGAAGTCTGGATCGATCACGCCCAGTGGAACGATCTCCCCTGGCGGTTCGAGCCCGGCACCCCGCCCATCGCCGAGGCTGTCGGCCTGACCGCGGCGATCGAGTATCTGGAAAAGCTCGGCATGGACCGCGTCGCCGAGCACGAGCGCGCCCTCACCCGCCAGACGCTCGAGGGGTTGGCGCGGATCCCGGGGGTCACACTCTACGGCCCGCCCACGGCCGAGCGCGGGGCCGTCGTCTCCTTCACCGTCCAGGGCCTCCATCCGCACGACGTCGCGGCACTCCTCGATGCGGGGGGCATCGCCGTCAGAGCCGGACATCACTGCGCGATGCCGCTCATGCGTCGCCTTGGTGTCGTGGGCACCTCTCGGGCGACCTTCTCGGTGT
>QHSV01000348.1 GCA_003221655.1 Candidatus Rokuibacteriota bacterium | reverse complement strand
CCCCATTCGAGGACCAGTCGACGAAGGTCGAGATGTTCGAGACGGGGATCAAGGTCGTCGACCTCCTCGACCCGTACACGAAGGGCGGCAAGACGGGCCTGTTCGGAGGCGCGGGCGTCGGGAAGACGATCCTCATCCAGGAGCTCATCAACAACATCGCCAAGCAGCACGGCGGCATCTCTGTCTTCGCGGGCGTCGGCGAGCGAACCCGAGAGGGCAACGACCTCTATCACGAGATGAAGGAATCGGGCGTCCTCGGGAAGACCGCGCTCATCTTCGGCCAGATGACCGAGCCGCCCGGCTCGCGACTGCGCGTCGGCCTCACCGGCCTCACCGCCGCCGAGTACTTCCGCGACGAGGAAGGCAAGGACGTGCTGCTGTTCATCGACAACATCTTCCGGTTCACGCAGGCCGGGTCCGAAGTCTCGGCGCTGCTGGGCCGCATGCCGTCGGCAGTCGGCTATCAGCCGACGCTGGGCACCGAAATGGGCCAGCTGCAGGAGCGCATCACCTCCACGAAGAAGGGCTCGGTCACGTCGGTGCAGGCGATTTACGTGCCCGCCGACGACATCACCGACCCGGCGCCCGCCACGGCGTTCGCGCACCTCGACGCCACCACCGTGCTCTCGCGGCCGCTCACGGAGCTCGGGATCTACCCGGCCGTCGACCCGCTCGCGTCCACCTCGCGCATCCTCGATCCGACCATCCTCGGCGCCGAGCATTACCGCACGGCCCGCGACGTGCAGCTCATCCTCCAGCGCTACAAGGACCTCCAGGACATCATCGCGATCCTCGGAATGGAGGAACTCTCCGACGAGGACAAGCTCATCGTCGCCCGCGCCCGGAAGATCCAGCGGTTCCTCTCCCAGCCGATGTTCGTCGCCGAGGCGTTCACCGGCACGCAAGGGCGGTACGTAAAGCTCGCGGACACCATCAAGAGCTTCCGAGAGGTCGTCGACGGCAAGCACGACGAGCTGCCCGAGCAGGCCTTCTACATGGTCGGCGACGTCGGCGAGGCGATGGACAAATCGAAGAAGCTCGCGGCGAGCGCCTAGCGTGGCCGATCGCCTCACGCTCGAGATCGCCACGCCGACCCGGCTGGTCGTGGCCGAGACGGTCGACGAGGTCGTCATCCCGGGTAGCCAGGGGTACTTCGGCGTTCTACCGGGGCACGCGCCTTTTCTGACGACCCTGGGGATCGGCGAGCTCATGTATCGGGTCGGGCGCGACGAGCACTACCTGGCAGTGTCGAGCGGCTTCGCGGAGGTGCGGAACGACAAGGTGATCGTGCTCGCCGACACCACGGAGCGTCCCGAGGAGATCGACCGCGCCCGAGCCGAGCGCGCCCGCGAGCGCGCCGAGCGCCGGCTGTCGGGCAGGGGCGACGAAGAGGTCGACTACACGCGGGCGCTGGCGGCCCTGGCGCGCGCCGTGACGAGGATCATGACGGCCGGCCGTATCCGCTAGGCTGCCCGGCGGGGTGGGCACGCCGCCCACCCCGCTGAGCGGTCGCGCCGGTCCTGCCTCCCTAAGTCTGCGTCGGCCCATACGGCCGGTCTGGCACCGCGCTTGCGCTAGAGAGACGCGATGCTGACGATCCTGATCGCCGACGACGAGCCGCACGTAGTCGAGCTGGTGCGCCTGACGCTCGAGGACGAGCGGATCAACGTGATCGAGGCGCTCGACGGCGAGACGGCGCTCGTGCAGGCCGAGGCGCAGCTCCCGGATCTGATCTTCCTCGACGTTCATCTACCCGACATCAGCGGATTCGAGGTATGCGCGCGGCTGCGGAAGGACCCCCGCTTCGTCGCAACCAAAATCGTCATGCTGACGGCCGCCGCGCAGGAGGCGGACGTGGCGCGCGGCCTCACTGCCGGCGCGAATCACTATCTGACCAAGCCATTTTCGCCCGTCCGCCTGCTCTCGCTCGTCGAGAGCATCGCTCCGCACGCTCCGGTATGGCAGCGCGAATAAACGCCGACTCGGGCGACGAGCTGACGGTCGCGTATCGTCGGCTCAACGCCGCGTACCAGCAAACGTTGCGCTACGCCGAGGACGTGCGGCGCCTCTACCAGCAGGTGCAGCGAGCCATCTACCAGTCGCTGCTGGGGTTGGCCAATGCGCTGGAAGCCAAGGATGCGTACACGAAAGGGCACTCCGAGCGAGTCGGCGCCTGGAGCCGCGGGGTCGCGACGGCGCTCGGGCTGCCGCCCGCGGATGTCGACCTGATCGGCCAGGCGGGCCTCCTCCACGACATCGGCAAGATCGGCATCCCCGAGGCGGTGTTGCGCAAGCCAGGCGCGCTCGAGGCCGAGGAATGGGTGGTCATGCGGAACCATCCGTTGATCGGGGCTCAGATCGTCGCTCCGTTCGACTTCTTCGCGGCGGGCGCGCTGATGATCCGGCACCATCACGAGCGCTGTGACGGCTCGGGCTACCCGGACGGGCTCACCGGGGACGAGATTCCCGTCGGCGCCCGGGTCATCGCCGTCGCCGACGTTTACGACGCGCTGACGTCGAACCGGCCGTACCGCGCCGCGCTGCCCCATGCGACGGTGATCGAACACCTCGGAGAGGCCGCCGGACGCACACTCGACGAAGACGCCGTCGCCGCCTTCATCGACCTGATGCAGATGCTCTCGACGGCGAAGGCCGATGTGGGCGCTCGACCAGCCCTGCGCGCCTCGAACCGGGCGCCTCTTCGCTGACACGCCGCTGGCGCTGCTCGTCGTCTTGGCGCTCGGCGCCGCGACGGCATGGGCGCTGGTCGAGCTTGGGGTGCTCGCTCCGCCCGCGATGCACGTCGCCGGCGTGACCGCCGGCCACGGTGCGCTGCTCGCCACCGCGTTCGCGTGGGCGCGCGTGAGCTCGGGATCGGGCGTGGTGGTGGTCGCGCTCCTCGGGCTCGCGGCGTCGGTGAACGCGCTCGGCGGGTTTGGAGCGTTCGCGTATCTCGGTCCACTCCTGTGGGTCGCCTGGCTGGCGAGGCGCGGCCGGCTCGCCGGCCTGGGCCTCGGCGCTCCCGTGTCGCTGCGCAGCGTGCTCACCGGCGCCGGGGCTGGTGCATTCCTCGCGTCGCATCTTCTGGTCTCGGCGTCGCGGACGCTCGGCGTTCACGTGCGCCTGGATCACATGCCGGAGGTGCTCGCCGCGCTAGGCTACGACGTCGGAGCCAACGTGCTCGCGGCCGAGTGCTTCTTCCGCGGCGCGCTCTTCAACCGCGCCCAGCGGCGATGGTCCTTCACCGTCGCCGCGACACTCGCGACGACCAGTTACCTCGTGCGGTACCTGGTCGATCCACTGCTGCCGAAGAGCATCGAGCTCGTCGTCGGCGCCGTCTTCTATCTGGCGCTGCTCGGCGCGATCAACTGCTGGCTCCTGTGGTGGTCGGAGAGCCTGGTGCCGGGACTCCTGAGCGCGCTGATCTTCTTCGCGGCCTACCGGACCCTCGGCTCCGGATGAGCCTGATGGCGGCGGGGCTCGCGGCCGTCACGGCGCTGATCGCGCTCGACGGCGCCGGTCCGGCCTCGCTCTTCCGTCACGCGTACCTCGTGCCGGTCGTCGTGGCGGCGCTGCGCTTCGGCGCGCCGGGCGGGGCACTTGCCGCCGGCGCGGCCGTCCTGCTGAGCGCGCCGTTCGTCCTCCCCGAGATCGAGCGGTCGGGCCTCACACCCGACGCGGCCGAAGGGCTGGTAACTTTCGCGGTTCTGGGGATCGTGGGAGCCCTGAGCGGCGCGCTGCGGACGCGCGTCGGCCGCCACCGGCGGCGGTACGAGACTCTCGTGGCCCTCCAGCGAGCCCTGGCGGATGAGGCGACGCTCGACGTCGCGCTCACGCGGCTGCGCGCCGCGCTCGCCGGCCGCCTGGGCTTCGACGACCTGGTCCTCGTCGCGCGTGACGGCGCGCGGCTCGTGGTCGAGGGAGGGGACCGAGTGGTGCCCGGTTCGCTCGTCGCCCGAGTCCTCGACAGCGGTGTTCCCGAGCTGGTCTGGGATGCGGGGCGCGACGTGCGATCGCGGCGAGCGTTCGCGGCGCCGCTCGTCGCGGGCGGGCAAGCGATCGGCGTGCTGGCGGTCGAGCGGAAGGGCGAGATTCCCGCAGAGGAGCGCGCGGCGCTGGAAGCCCTCGGCGCTCACGTGGGTCTCGCGCTGGAGAACGCACGGCTCGCGTCTCGGCAGCGACTCTTCGCCGCGGAGCTGGCCGAGAAGGTGAGGGCCGCGCGGCAGGAGCTCGAGGAGCTCGACCGAGCGAAGTCGACGTTCGTGGCGATCGCGTCGCACGAGCTCCGCACTCCGCTGACGGCGCTCCAGGGCTTCAGCGAGCTCTTGGCGCTGCGGCGCCTGCCGCCGGAGGAAGTGAGTCGGCTCGCCGGGATCATGCGCCGCGAGGCCAAGCGCCTCGGCCGGATCGTCAGCGACCTGCTCGACCTCTCGCGGATCGAGCGCGGCCTCGATCCGGCGCTGTGTCGCATTCCCCTCGCGGTGGAGCCAGCCATCGTGGCGACGGTCGATCTCTTCCGTCAGGGGACCGTAACACACCCGATCGCGATCACGTGCGAGCCGTCTCTGCCGCGCGTCGACGCCGACCCCGACGCGCTCGAGCGCATCCTGACGAACCTTCTCTCGAATGCGATCAAGTACTCGCCCCTCGGCAGCGTGGTGCGGGTGGGAGGGCGTGCGCTCGGCGGCGCCGTCGCGATCGAGGTCGCCGACGCGGGGCGCGGCATTCCGGCGGAGGCACTGGGCCGCATCTTCGAGCCCTACTATCGCGCGCCGGACGCGGCTGGCACGACGCACGGCACCGGTATCGGGCTCGCCGTCGTGAAAGCGCTCGTCGAAGCCCACGGCGGCGCGGTCCGCGTCGAGAGCGCGCCGGTCATCGGCACGCGCGTGACCGTGATTCTGCCCGCGTTCCACGGGCCCGTTCCTTGACACTCTGCGTCGCCCGCGTGTAGGGTAAGCGGGTATGTCTCGCCACGCAGCGGTTGCCGATCGCATGGCGGACGCGGTGGTGAAGCGCCTGACGGTGCGGAAGATCGCCGAAATCAAAGACGAGAACGCCGCGCGCGCGGCGATCCGCCACGTCGTGCTCGAGAACCTGGCCGCTGAGGAGCAACTCGAGGCCGACGCGCGCAAGCTCCTCATGGACCACGCCAAGCAGATCAAGGACTCGGCAGCCGACTACCGGCAGCTCCTCGGTAAAGTCAAGGAGAAGCTCGCCCGCGAGCGGGGGTTTGTCCTCTGATGATGCGCATGAGCCGCGAGCGCATCTTCCACCTCGCCGACCTGATCCTGAAAACGCTCGGCACGACGGCGGGCGTGAGCATCAGGGCGCCCGACGACCTGCGGCCGGAGGTGGTCCGGGCGCTGACCGAGGAGTCGAAGCTCGCCGAGTCGATCGACGGCGAGGTCCGCAAGATCCTCGGATCCTACTCGCGCCCGATGCCCGAGGGGAGCCACGAGTGGGAGGTGCTCTACCAGAAGACCCGCGAGGAAGTATTCCGCAAGAGGTTCCGGCTCTGAAGCGACTCGTCGTCGGCATCACGGGCGCCACCGGGTCCATCTACGGCATCCGCCTGCTCGAGGTCCTGCGCGGGCACGCGGAGGTGCAGACGCACCTCGTCATCTCGGTGCCGGGAAAGCGGACGATCGTCGAGGAGACGGCGTACGCCGTGAGGGACGTCGAAGCGCTGGCCGCGCACCACTACGACATTCGAGATATCGGGGCCTCGATCGCGTCTGGCTCGTTCCGGACCGCCGGTATGGTCATCGCGCCGTGCTCGATCAAGACGGCGGGCGCCATCGCCTCGTGTCACACGGATTCGTTGATCGCGCGCGCGGCGGACGTCACGCTGAAGGAGGGGCGGCCGCTCATCATGCTCGTGCGCGAGACGCCGCTGCACACCGGGCACCTCAAGTGCATGCTCGCGCTCGCGGAGATGGGCGCGGTAATGCTGCCGCCGATGCCCGCCTTCTACAACCGGCCAAAGGATTTGGACGACATCGTGAACCACACGATCGCCCGCGTGCTGGATCGACTCAATCTCCCGCAGACGCTCGTCGCCGAGTGGCAGGGCACGACCCGGCGCGTCTCGACGGGAGAGCCGGGTGACTGACCTCTCGGTCGTCATTCCCGTCTACAACGAGGAAGAAAGCCTCGCGCTGCTCTGGGCGGAGCTGCTCGAGGTCCTCGATCGCCTCGGGCTCGCGTTCGAGGTGGTGTTCGTGGACGACGGCAGCCGCGACCGGAGCGCCGAGATCGTCCGTTCCTTCCGAGAGGCCGACCCGCGGGTGCGCCTGGTGCGGCTCAAGGCGAACGCTGGCGAGACGGCCGCGACCGACGCGGGGTTCAAAGCGGCGCGTGGCCGGCGGGTCGTCGTGATGGACGCCGACCTTCAGAACGACCCGCGGGATATCCCGACGCTGCTCTCCCACCTCGACCACTGGGACGCGGCGACCGGCTGGCGCGTCCAGCGGGAGCACGGCGACAATTTCGTGCGGCGAGCCTCGTCGCGGATCGCAAACCGTATCCGCAACTGGGTGTCCGACGAAGCCATCCAGGACAGCGGCTGCACCTTCCGCGCCTTTCGTCGGGAATGCCTGCGCGGGCTAGTGCTCTACCGCGGCTTCCACCGGTTCATCCCGACGCTCCTGAAGATGCGGGGCTACCGCGTGGTCGAGGTGCCGGTCAGCCACCGTCCGCGCCGCTTCGGCCGGACGAAGTACAGCGTGCTGAATCGCGCGTTCGTGGCCTTCGTCGATCTCCTGGTCGTCCGCTGGATGACTACTCGTCTCCTCCGCTACGAAGTCGTCGAGGACGTGGGCGGCGACCTCGTCCGCGACTGAGCCGCCGAAATGAACATCCTCTTGGTGGGCCTCGGTCGCTGGGGCGAAAAGCACCTGCGTGTGCTCGGCGATCTGGGAGTGGGGCTCTGGGTGGCGGACCTGTCCACGGCACGCCTGGCGTGGGCAGTCCGTCAGGGTGTGGAGCCGGGCCGCGCGGTCGCGGACTACCGAGCGGCGCTCGCGCACGTCGACGCAGTGGACATCGTCACGTCGGCGGACACGCACTACGGAATCGCCCGCGAGAGCCTGGCCGCCGGGCGGCATTGCTTCATCGAGAAGCCGCTCACCCGAACGGCCGAGGAGGGGCGCGAGCTCGAAGCCGCGGCAAGGGCCGCCGGACGACTCGTGCAGGTCGGTCACATCTTTCGCTTCCATCCCGTCACCGCTACGCTGCGTGAGGCTTTGGCGGCCGGACGCATCGGCCGAGTCCGGTACGCCACCGGGCGCTTCTCCGGGTTCAAGCGGCCTCGTACCGACGTCGGCGTCACGCAGACGGACGCGATCCATTATTTCGATCTGTTCGCGCATCTCCTCGGCTGCGCGGCCACACGGGTCAGCGCGATTCAGCGCGACTATCTGGGCCGCGGCCTCGAGGATCTGTCCTGGACGGTCGTGCACTACGGCGACATCCCCGCGGTGGTCGAGGCAAGCTACTTCGTCCCCGGGACCTGGCGCGACTGCGTGATCGTCGGCGAGCGGGGCGCCCTCGTGGCCGACTACGCAGCCTCCGTCGTCGAGGCGGCCGCCCTGTCGTCGCGACTCGGCCGCACCCTCACGCTCTGAGATCGTTCCCGACACCCATACTTCTGCTTGACCTTCCAGTCGCTGGAAGGTCTATCTTCCGCAGCGGACGAGAGCCCCGGAGGTCAGCCGATGCCCCAGGTACTGAAGATTGGCCAGCTCGCGCAGGCTGCCGGAGTGTCGGCCAAGACGATTCGTTACTACGAGCAAGTCGGTGTACTGGCCCCCGCGAATCGCACGGTGGCGGGGTATCGACAGTACGCAGAGCACAGTCTGCACCGGCTGCTGTTTATCCGGCGAGCTCGTACGCTCGGGTTGTCCCTGCAGAAGCTCAAATCGTTGACGGCGGCTCTAGATGACGGACCGCGCGCGACGGTGCGGCCCCGCCTTCTCGGACTGGTCCGGGAACAGCTGTCTGCCGTGGAGCAACAGATCAGCGACCTGCATCTCTTCCGGCAGCAGCTCGAGCAAGTCGTGCAGAGATTACTGGTGCTGCCGCCACCTGCGGATCATTCAGCCGGTTGCCGGTGTCTTGAGACGGACGATGCGGTGGCGCACGGCGACAACGCTCGCGCGCCCGCACGTGGAAAGCGGGAGCACGACTCACGACGAGCGCGGACGGCTTCTCGCGAGCGTTCGCGATCAGCAAGCTGAGATCTTCCCGTCAGGAGGAGCCGGTGGCGGCCGCGGTCGAGCGCGTGCTGGTGGTCGTGGCCCATCCCGACGATGCAGAGGCCGGCGCCGGTGGCACCCTCGCCAAGCTCGTGCGACAGGGCGCGAACGCCATTTACGTCATCGTCACAGATGGCAGCATGGGGTCCAGCGACCGGGCGATGACACGCGATCGTCTCGTTCAAATCCGCGAAGCGGAGCAGCGGGATGCCGCGCGGATGCTCGGGGTGAGGCACGTCGAGTTCCTCGGCTACAGCGATGGTGACGTCGAGGACACGCGCGACCTCCGGCGGGACGTCACCCGACAGATCCGCAAGTGGCGGCCGGATCTCGTCATCGGCCAGAGCCCGCACCGCACGTACAACCTCTACGCTTCCCACCGCGACCACCGCGTGACCGGAGGGGCCGTGCTCGACTGCGTCTATCCGCTGGCTCGGGACCATCTGGCCTTCCCGGAACTGCTGCCCGATTACGAGCCGCACCGAGTGCGTGAGGTTCTCATCATGCAGTGGCAGGCGGAGACCCATCACGTCGCGGTCGACGTCTCGGAGACGATGGACCTCAAGCTCGAGGCGTTCGCGTGCCACCGGAGCCAGTTCCCCGACTTCGCAGCGGTGGCGGCGCACGTGCGCCAGCGCTGCGCGGCGCTCGGCAAGCCCTACGGCTTTGCCTATGCCGAGACGTTCGACCGGTTCCTGATTCCCCGCTGAAGGCGTGAGCAAGGCGGAGAAGCCCGTGGCAGTTCTCGCCGGCGCCTTCCTGTTCAACCTGGGCCAGGGCGTTCTTCGCCCGACGATGCCGCTGTATCTGCAGCACATCTTCGCCGCCAACTACCAGATGGTTACGTTGATTCCGGTGGCCTTTGGCCTGGGAAAGTGGATGGCCAGTCTGCCGACCGGATATCTGCTCGACCTTCTGGGACGGCGGCGACTTATGGCGGGAGGGTTGATCCTGATCGCTCTGGCGGATCTCGGTAGCGCCATGGCTGCGGCCTACGGAGTCTTCCTGAGCTTACGCGCGCTGGGCGGCGTGGGCTGGGCTGCATTCAGCACGGCTGCGACCACCACGGTTGTGGACCAGGCCGCCCGTCGCGGCCGCGCGGTCAGCCTGCTATTGATGAGTGAAACCTCGGGGCTGCTCCTCGGCAGTACGGCGGGCGGCTGGCTGTACCAGGGTGTCAGTGTTGTGGGTCCATTCGTGTTCGAAGCCACGTGCATGCTGGTCGCCGTTGCCGCGTTCGCCATCGAGCCGACGAGTGCCTCAACGGCTTCGCCGCGGTCTGCCGCTACGTTCGCGCGGCTTGACTGGCGGCTGCTCCGAGTCGTTCTGCGTATCCCCGGGGTGCTGCTCATGAGTCTGAGCAACGCGGTATTGATCGGCATCCAGACCGGGGTGTTGGTCTTCCTCTTTCCTCTCTATCTGGTTGAGCAAGGAGGCCTGCGGCCGGAGATGGTTGGGTTGTTCGTCAGCCTGAGCGTGCTCGGCCGACTGTTGGGGCTCTGGCTCGCGGGCAATGCCTCGGACCGGTGGGGCCGAGAGCGCGTGCTCGTTCCCGGCTTGCTCGTTTTTGCGGCGTTGCTCGGGAGTCTGCCGCTCGTAGTACACCTCGTCGCGTTGGGGCTGTGGAGCTTGGCGATCGGCGTGGCCGCTGGCAGCGTGGCGGGACTCCCGACGGTCCTCATCGGGGATCGGGTCGTTCCACCACTGCAGGGAGTCGCGATCGGATGGCTACGCACGATGGCGGATACGGGCCACGTCCTCGGCCCCATCATCATGGGCATGCTTGCGGACGCGATGCAGCTCACGACCCCCTTCCTCTTCGCAGCAGTACTTCTCGTGGGCGTCGCATGGCAGTGCCGTCGGCGGGCTGACGGTGAGAGCCCGCGCGTCGCGGTTTAATCCCGTTTCGGAGAAGCTGGTAGTATGCCGCCTGACGATTGGAGTCAAAGCTGTGCACGGTCAGAATCGTCTGGGACCGGGGCATCGTAAGCGAGCGTCCCTACTGTCACAGAATCAATCGGAGTCAGCGAGTCAGAAACAAATGCTTACGATACAATCGCGCACGCCTAAACGGCCGCGACAACATCGCAAGGTGCTCGACGCACAACCGGCCCGCCCCACCCGCCCGCCGCGCGAGCCGCGGCTGGGGCGCTCGACCGCGAGAGATGGCTGACCAAGAGAGCACCAGCGAACAGGTTCGGCAGTCCGAGACGGCCAGCGCTGCCCGAGAGACGCTCCCGCGCCGCGCGCTCGAGGTCCTCGGCGTCGCCACGCGCCTCGGGCTGACGTCCTTCGGCGGCCCGATCGCGCATCTTGGCTACTTCCGTGAGGAGTACGTCCGCCGACGCAAGTGGATCGACGAGGATGCGTATGCCGACCTGGTCGCGCTCTGTCAATTCCTGCCGGGACCGACCAGCAGCCAGGTCGGGATCGCGATCGGCATCGTGCGCGCCGGGTTGCCCGGCGCGGTCGCCGCCTGGCTCGGGTTCACGCTGCCCTCGGCGATCATTCTCGTGGCGTTCGCCTTCGGTCTCGAGCGGCTCGGCGTGACCGACGCGGGATGGCTGCACGGATTGAAGATCGCGGCCGTCGCGGTCGTTGCCAATGCCGTCTGGGGCATGGCCCGCTCGCTCGCTCCCGACCGGGAGCGGGCGACCATCGCCATCTGCTCCGCCGTCGTGGTGCTCGCGTGGCCCGGCGCGCCCGGGCAGGTTCTCGTCATCGTCGTAGCCGGGCTCATCGGCTGGCGCCTGCTCGCAGGTTCGCAAGGCGACAAGCGGGCATCCCTGCCCACGACCATCAGTCGTCGAGCCGCCGTCGCAGCGCTGGTCGTGTTCTTCGCGTTGCTTGGCGTGCTCCCTCTTCTTCGTCAGGTGGTGGCCAGTCAGGCCCTCGTCGTTTTTGATAGCTTCTTTCGCGTCGGCTCGCTGGTGTTCGGCGGTGGCCACGTGGTGCTGCCGCTTCTTCAGGCCGAGGTCGTGCCCCCGGGCTGGGTCACCAACGAAGAATTCGTAGCGGGCTATGGGGCGGCCCAGGCGGTGCCGGGGCCCTTGTTCACGTTCGCAGCATACCTGGGGGCGGTGATGCACCAGAAGCCGAATGGGATCGCCGGTGCTGCCCTCGCGCTCATCGCGATTTTCCTGCCGACGTTCTTCATGGTCGTGGGTGCTTTGCCGTTCCTGAGCGCTTTCCGTACGCACCTGGGTGTCCAGGCCACGCTCCGTGGGATCAATGCGGCAGTCGTCGGACTACTGCTCGCCGCGCTCTATCACCCTGTGTGGACCAGCGCGATCACGCGATCGGCCGATCTCGGGCTGGCGCTCATCACCTTCGCCCTGCTCGCCCTCTGGAGTGTTCCCGCATGGCTCGTCGTCGTGATCGCCGCCCTGGGCGGTGCGCTTCTCGGGGCGCTGTGAGACGGGAGGGCGCCGAAATCGCGAACTGAAGGCTGGGCTCGAGCAGCCCAAGGGCCGGCGTCCGAGTGAGTCTCACCATGATGGACGTCGACTACCACTTCGCCAATCTCTGGTTCGCCGGTCGGAGTCGCGGCCGGGAGAAGCACGGAGCGTTCATCGGTATGAGACGTTCTCCGGGTGGAAGGGGAGGAGGTCGACGCCTTCCTGAGTAGTGCAGTACTCTTCACACATGAGCAAGATCAGCGTCCGCTACATCGTCGCCGACGTCGAGGCCGCTATCCCGTTTTATACGGAAACGCTTGGGTTCAAGGTCGACCTCCACCCCTCGCCCGGCTTTGCGAAGCTCTCCCTAGGCGATTTCCAGCTGCTCCTCAACCGACCTGGGGCCGGAGGTGCGGGACAGGCGATGCCTGATGGCCAAGTACCGGCTCCCGGCGGGTGGAACCGCATCCAGATCGAGGTCGACGACTTGGTGGCCACTGTCGACAAGCTGAAGCGGCGAGGATGCCGGTTTCGCAATGACGTCGTCATCGGCAACGGAGGGAAGCAAGTCCTCGTCGAGGATCCATCCGGCAATCCCGTCGAGCTATTCGAGCCTGTCTGAGGCTCGCTGTCAGGGTCGCGGTCTGCGTGCAGCTTATTCGCGCATCCGCTCTGCGCTCAAACGGGACGAGCGACTGCGAAAGGCCCGTCCGGGGCCGGAAGCGCGCGGGGTCTAAATGGACATCATCGAGGCTAGGCTCTCACGAGCCCGCGCTAGGGTACGCGTCGCCAACGCTCTGTAGGGCGCGCAACCCGGCGTCCACGATGGTTGATGCGTTGGCCGGCGGCGCCACGCCTGCGCTGCCGTAGGCGTAATAGTGGGGGACCGCGCCGTCGTCGAGCCGCGCGAGCAGCTGCGACCCGCCTTCACCGATCAGCATCAGCACACGGCGGGTCGGGCAGGCGTTTGCCACGCACCCGGTGACCGCGGTGTAGTCTTTCCCAGCGATACTGACCATCCGCAGCGGCCCGCCCTTTTCCAAGAACGCCGCCGCACCCAAAGGGACCTGCCCGCGCCCCTGTGAGGCGGGCATCCAATCCGCTCCGAAGAGACCGGGTATCTTGTCCCGTAGCTCCGGACTCTGGATCACCTCGCTGACCGTGCGACCGTAGACGAGCGCACGCGCGTCAGCGGGCAGCACCTGAGCAGGCAGCGCAGCCGACGAGCCCGGCGCAGGCGGGGTAATACATGCAGCGGCGCAGAGGACAGCCAGCGCACAGAGGCATCCGTTGAGCAGCAAGCGGCGGCGCATACGCCCCTCCTCCGTCCAATGGTTTCTTTGCCTTGGCACTCATGAGCATGCTACCCAGATAGCCTCGTCGGAAGGTGCTGGCTAACTGATGCTGTAGTTGGTGC
>QHSV01000347.1 GCA_003221655.1 Candidatus Rokuibacteriota bacterium | reverse complement strand
ACGACGGTGTGCGAGTAACCGACCATCCCTTCGAGCATGGCGCGGATCCCGGGGTCGCCCCGGAGGGGCGTCGGTGAGGAGAGTGCCGAGGCCGCAACGACCCGTGAGCTCTGGTGATAGAGCTGCCGGGCGAGCAGTTCTCCCTCTTCCGCTGCGGCGCGGAGGGCGATCCGGGACACGCTCGCCAGATGGGCGACGGTCGATGCAGCGACCACGAACAGGACCACGGCGCCGAGCGCGATGACCTGCCGGGCGCGGAGCGCGAGGCGCATACGGTCAGGTATTGTACTTGTGAAGTTTGTTGTGCAGCGTCTTGAGGCTGATGCCCAGGATTTCGGCCGCGCGGGTCTTGTTGCCCCCGGTCTGCTTGAGCGTGCGCAGAATGAGCTCCCGCTCGGCGTCCTCGACCGTCGTGCCGACGGGAAGCACCACCCCCCCTTCGCTGGTCGTCGCGGCAGGCGCACTCGGCGCCCCGAACGTGGGCAGGTGCTCGGCCCGGATCAGGTTGTCGGGACACACGATCAGCGCTCGCTCCATCACGTTCCGGAGTTCACGCACGTTCCCGGGCCAGCGGTGCCGCCGCAGGATATCGAGGACATCTTCGTCGACACCACGGACCGAGCGCGCGTGCCGCTCGTTGAATTCGTCTAGAAAGGACTGCACGAGCTCGGGGAGATCCTCCATATGCTCGCGGAGGGGCGGCAGCATGATCGCGAAGACGTTGAGCCGGTAGTAGAGGTCTTCACGCAGCGCGCCGTCCTGCAAGGCCTTCAGCGGATCCTTGTTGGTAGCCGCGATGACCCGTACGTTGACCTGAGTCTCGCTCTTGGCTCCGAGCCGACGAAACTGCCCCTCCTGGAGGACCCGCAGGAACTTGGCCTGGGTCCCGGGCTGCATCTCCGCCACTTCGTCCAGGAACAGCGTCCCTCCGTCGGCGAGCTCGAAGCACCCTTGCCGACGCTCGACGGCGCCGGTGAAGGAGCCCTTCTCGTGGCCGAAGATCTCGCTCTCCAGCAAGGTCTCGGGAATGGCCGCGCAGTTGACGGCGACGAACGGCCCCTTCCGGCGCGGCGAGAGCGCGTGCACCGTACGGGCGACCAACTCCTTGCCCGTCCCGCTGTCGCCGGCGATGAGGAGCGTCGCGTCCGTGGGAGCCGCGACCTCGACCTGTCGCATGACATCGAGCATCACGCGGGAGCTGCCGACGAGACGACCGAAGGCTCCGCGCTGGCGGAGCTGGCGGCGCAGGAGCAGGACCTCACGAGCTGTCTCCGTCCGCTCCAATGCCCTGTCTAGCACGAGCTGCAGGCGCGTCGGGTCCACGGGCTTGGTGAGGTAGTCGTATGCCCCTTCTTTGATGGCCCGGACTGCGCTGTCGATGCTTCCCTGGCCGGTCAGGAAGACCACCGCCGTGGTCGGAAAGTCCCGCTTGAGCCTGCCGAGCAGCTCCATCCCGTCGATCCCGGGCATGACAAGGTCGGCGATCACGAGGTCCGGTGCCCATCCCGCCGAATGCTCCAGTGCCTCCTGGCCGTCGGCGGCTGCGCTGGCATCATATCCCCAGATCGCCAGGAGATCCTGGAGCCCCTTGCGCGAGGCCGGCTCATCGTCAACGATCAGGATTCGGTGGTCCTTCGTGCGATCCGCGGCAACCCAAGGCTCACCGGAGCCCGAGCCCGCGGTGAACTCGGACGACGCCTCACCGTGGCCCGATGGGCTCGTGTTCATGACGTCGCGACAGGCTCCCGCTCGGGCGTGACTTGAATGAGGCGCACGTGGGCGTTCCCCCGCTGGTTCGGGACGTTCCACTCCAGGCGTGCGGTGCGCTCGATCACATGGCCGCAGGGTCCGAGCACGATCCACAGCATCTCGTCGCGCCTCTCGTTCCAGTCTTCGACCCACCGAAGCGCGCGACAGCGTCCACAGAAGGTCGTCTTTGTGTTCATTGGTCCCTCGCTTCGTCCGCGTCGTCGTCCTCGTCGGTTGCGACCATCGCGAGCACCACGGCGTCCGGGAGAACGCGGGCTCCGTCCACCCACACGCGTGAGAACCCCATCGCAATGGCGCCACGGACCGATATCTGGAACGCTTCGCGCAGGGCCTGCTTGATCGCGGGCTCGGACTGGTCCTCCAGCGCCACCTTCGTTTCCATTCTGACGACTCGAGCCGAGACGGGCGAGGCGGCGACGCACAACGTCAGCGATGCGGCCGCGAGCCACACGAACGTCCGCATGGGTTCCCTCCCGTAGTGATGGTTTTGCTCCTTGACGGGCCGGCGATCAGCATCGGTCGTGCCAGGGACCGGGCGCATGGCCTAACCAACCGACTTCGCGGCGTGTTGGCCGTGGGCGGCGTGCCGCACAGCTGGAACGGACACCCGAGCGAGTAATGAATACAGAGTAACAATTACACGACAGTTTGGAATGCATTCCCGCCGTGACCTCACCGGACTCCGGTTTCATGGAGGCGAGCCTTCCAATACGGGCTCCCGTGGCGAGCGCCTGAGCCAGTCCGTCAGGCGATTCCACCCTCCGATGACGTGATCGGCGACGCCGCGGTGCTCGTCGCACGTGGGCGGCTCCGTACCGACGAGGAACGCTTCCCGAAGGACGATCGGGCAAGCAAGGGTGGCACGCTTGCCGTTCGTGGCGTCGATGTCCGCGAAGACGATCCCCGGCGGAACGGGGACATTCGCCTGCGGATAGGTCCCGAGCGCCTGCTGCATGAAGTCCACCCAGATCGGAAGCGCGGCCTGAGCGCCGCTGAGACCATGAGGCTCGCCGCTGTCGAAGCCGACCCACACGAGCGTGAGAAGCCGTGGCGTGTACCCGATGAACCACGCATCGCGGCCGTCGTTCGTGGTCCCGGTCTTGCCCGCGACCATGTTGGGCAGACCGCTCGCTTGCGCGGCGCTGCCGGTTCCGGATGTCATGACGCCCTTGAGCAGCGAGGTCACCAGCCACGCCTCGGCCTCCGAGACGACTTGTACGGGCTCCTCCGCGCCAGTCGACTTCACCTCTTCATCGCCGTACCGGACGGCTCGAATCGCGGAGACGGCGGGGAGCCGGATACCTCCATTCGCCAGCGTGAGATAGGCGCGCGCCAACTCGAGCGGCGTGACCTCGAACGCACCGAGCGCCATCGCGGGGACAGGCGCCAGCTGGCCTCGGAGGCCAAGCGTCCTGGCCATCTCGACGACGTTCGGCAGCCCCACCGCCTGCGCGATCCGGACCGTGGCGGCATTGAGGGACTGCTCGAGGGCTTGTCGCACGCTCACGGTCCCCGCATACCGATCTTCGTAGTTCCGCGGGCTCCACGGCCGGCCACCGGCTTCCAGCGTGATCGGCAGGTCATCCACGCGCGAGGCGGGCGTGAATCGCGGCACGCCGTCGCGGGCGCGGAGCGCGGCGAGATACACGATCGGCTTGAAGGCCGAGCCCGGCTGGCGGCGGGCGAGCGTGGCGCGGTTGAACTGGCTGGCCAGGTAGTCACGCCCACCGACCAGGGCACGAATCTCGCCCGTCCTGGGCTCGATCGCGACCAGGACGACTTGCAGCCGCCGCCCGGGATCACGGCGGCGCAGACGAGGTAGGCTGGTCTCGATCCGGTCGAGACCACGCACCGTCGCGGCCTCCGCAAACTTCTGCAAGCTCAGGTCGAGCGTGGTCACGACGCGGACACCACGCACGCGGGAGACCTCGGCGCCGAAGCGCTGCTCCAGCTCCTGACGTACGTGATCGACGAAGTACGGCGCCGACTGCCCCGGGTCGACCAGCGAGCGCACGCGCATCGGCGCGCGCCGAGCGCGGTCGTATTCGGCCTGGGCGATCATCCCGAGCTCCCGCATGCGGGCCAGCACCGTATTGCGTCTGTCGCGGGCCCGCGCGGGATCCACCGCCGGCGAGTAGACGTTCGGGCCGCGGATGATCGCCGCGATCAGCGCGGCCTCACCGGTGTTGAGTTGATGGACCTCCTTGCCGAAATACGCCCGCGTCGCGGCGCCGACCCCGCGGATCGCGATCGGGCCCCGTTGCCCGAGATAGATCTCGTTCAGGTACGCCTCGAGGATACGTTCCTTGGAGTATCGCGACTCGACCAGCGCGGCCAGCCACGCTTCGCGCAGCTTCCTGAAGAACGTCCGCTGGGGACTGAGCAGTCGCACCTTGACGAGCTGCTGCGTGATCGTGCTCCCGCCTTCTTTGACTCTGCCGGCGCGCAGGTTGGCCCAGGCAGCGCGCACCAGCGCACGACCGTCGAGCCCCCCGTGCTCGAAGAACCGTTGGTCTTCAGCCGCGAGCACGGCATCGATCAGGACCCGCGGCGTCTCCTCGAGCCGGACGGGCCGGTGGTCTTCTCCGGGCCGGTCCGTCGCGCTCCCGAGCACCTCGGGCTCCAGCGCAACGCCCGCGATTTCCTGGCCATCGCGTGTGATCCGGGCGATCCGGTCGTCGAGCACGTGTAAGTGGACGAGCTGCGCGTTGCCGCTGAGCTCCTCGGGACCCCGCAGGAACAGCTCCCAGTCTCCAGCGATACGGCGGAAGTGACCGGGTGACGTCGGGGCAGCGCGCGTCTCGACGTAACCGAGGCGCGCGAGCGTGGCGGCGAGCGCGATGCGCGGGACGTGGATTCCGGGAGCCAGAGACTGTCCGGCCGCGTAGATGAACGTGGCCCGACGGGCATCGGCCCGATCGAATCTCGCGAGCTCGATCGCTGAATAGACGAACGGACCGCATACCACAGAGGCGAGCAGGAGACCGATGACCAGTCTCCCCCACCGGCCGAGTCGTCGAGTCGCGTTCACCCCGAGTCCATCAGATCCTGGCTCTCCACCACTGGCGCCGTCCGTGCACCGGCTGTGCCATAAGCCCGGGGCCTTTGTTGACTGGACTTAGATCGGATGGGGGAACTGAGAGAGGCGGCCCACCGTCAGTGAGTTGACAGGTGTCGAAGAGCGTCGGCGGCGGCTAAGTCCCGGACGGAGTGAGCGGCTCAGGCCTGCCGAACGCCGCCGTCACCGACTCGTGGAGACGCCCGAGGGACACCGGTTTCGACACGTACGCGAAGGCCCCCATCGACATGGCCGTGGGCTTGAGCATTGCGTCGGTGCTACCCGTGATCATGATGACGCGGATCGCTGGATCGAGGGCGCGAATGCGTTCGAGCACTTGGACGCCGTCGAGGCCTTCCATCAAAATGTCCAGCACCACGACGTCCGGTTGGTACTGCGAAACAGCGATGAGCGCGTCGCCCCCGTGGGCCGCCGCGTCTACCGTATAGCCCGCGTCGGAGAAATACTTCGTGAGGATCGCGACGACCTCGGGTTCGTCATCGACGACGAGGATTCGCCCCAGCGGCTGCCTTGGTGTGTCGCGCTGATCCAAGACGGCGTTATTATCGCTCGGGCTGCCCTGCCCCCCGAAGCAGAATACTCGATGGGAACGGCTGGCTCACACGACCGCTCTCGCCTCCGCCGACTCGACGGGGGTGATCGACCGGGCGGCCGTGGATTGTTCGAGCCAGCGCGCGCGGCCACAGAGACAGCACTTCCAGAGCAAGGGCGTGGTCGCCAGGCATCCGAACCGCTGAGCCTCCGAGATGTGTGACAGATCCAATCTGAGAAAGCCTCCACACCGGCACGTCAACATGCGAGCACCTCCGCCGGTGCCGATCGGTGCATGCTTCGAGCCAGTCCTAAGGTGCTGACTATCAAGACGTCTCGACGCATGGGCCCCGGACGGATTGGCAAAATGAGAAGGACAAGTGACCGTCCCGGTCGGGGGACCATCTGCTGCTACTGTTGCAACCATGCAGCTCTACGAGCGGCTGCAGGCGCTCCACCTCGGAGCCTCGCGCCGCCGCCTCAAGCAGTGGCTCGCGGCCTCGCGCGTGCGGGTGAACGGCACTGTCGTCCGCCGCGGCGACGTTGCCATCGGCGTCGACGATCGTGTCGAGCTGACCGCGCCGCCTCCGCCCGCCTGTCCACAGCCCCTGGACCTCGTGCACGAGGACGCCGACATCCTCGTCGTCGTCAAGCCGTCCGGCCTGTTGACCATCGCCACCGAACGAGAGCGCGCGCGTACCGCATACCGGCTTCTGCGCAATTGGATCGTTGCGCGACGCTCCGTCGCCGCCCGGCTCTTCATCGTCCACCGCCTCGATCGCGAGACCTCGGGGTTGATCGTCTTCGCCAAGTCCGTCGCGGCCAAGCGCAGTCTCCAGGCGCAGTTCGCGGCTCGGTCCGTCGAGCGAGTCTACGTCGCCCTCGTGGAAGGCGCGGTGCGGCAGACTCAGGGGACATTTACCTCGCGGCTCACCGAGGATCGGGCGCTCCGCGTTCGGGCGACCGGCGAGCGGCGGGCGGGCAGGGAAGCGCTTACCCGTTATCGGGTTCTCGAGCTGCGGCGCGACGCGACGCTGCTCGAGCTCCGCCTGGTGACAGGCCGTCGCGGTCAGATCCGGGCTCAACTCGCAGCAGCGGGCCATCCGATCGCCGGCGATAGCGAGTACGGGAGCCGAACCAACCCTCTGGGACGCGTCGCGCTCCACGCGACGCGGCTCGGGTTCGTGCACCCTCGCGGCGGGCGCGTGAGCTTCGAGAGTCCTGTCCCGGAGGCGTTCCGACGCCGCCCGGTGTGACGCGCCAATGCTATGATCCCGCTGGCGCAGCGCCCATGAGCGATCCGGAACGGGTGATGAGCGCGGATGTCGCGGGTCTCGCCGCCGCCATCGAGCGAGCGGCGGCCGATCTCGCCGTCGCCGAGGAGCCGGCCGGCTTCGTGGTTGCGATCGCGGTGAGCGCGGTGACTGACTGGACCGTCGAGACGCTCGTGCACTCGATCGCGACGCGGAAGATCTCGCCGGTCGAGGCGACCCGCGAGTGTCTGAACCGCATCGAACGGCTCGACGGGAACATCCACGCCTTCATCACCGTCGACGCGGACGGCGCGCTGGCGGCGGCGCGGTCCCTCGAGGCCGAGCTCGCTGCCGGTCTCTCCCGCGGCCCGTTGCACGGCGTGCCGCTCGCCTACAAGGACCTCTGCCACGTGCCCGGGCTTCCGACCTCGTGCGGCACCAGGACCCGCGACTACTTCATGTCCCCGATCGAGTGCACGGCGGTCGCCCGCCTCCGCGAGGCGGGCGCGGTGACCCTCGGCAAGCTCAACATGTCGGAGCTGGCGCTGGGTCCGTTCGGGGACAACGCCCACCACGGTGACGTTCAGAATCCGCGATTCTCCGGTCGAGGCGGGCCGGTGATTGGCTG
>QHSV01000346.1 GCA_003221655.1 Candidatus Rokuibacteriota bacterium | reverse complement strand
ATCCCTCAGCGGGAAATTTCGATTGCAGGGCCCTGAGGGCCTGGATGCCCTCCGGCTCTGGGAGGACCATGTCCAGGAGGCCGGCGGGATGGCCGTGGGTTCTTCGGGGTCGCGCCTCCCGCTGCGCCTGATCGCCCTGGACGACGGGAGTCGAGCCGAACGCGCGAAGGAGAATGTCCTGCGACTCCTGACCGAGGATCGTGTCGATCTGCTCCTCGGCCCCTATTCGAGCGGATTGACCCGCGCCGTTGCGCCGCTCGCCGAGGGTCACGGAAAGATTCTCTGGAACCACGGAGGCTCCTCAGATGCGATCGCCGACGAGGGGTGGCGCCATCTCGTGAGCGTGCCGAGTCCGGCGAGCGACTACCTGCGCGCCCTGCCGATCCTGGTGAAACGTCAGGATCCGACGGTCACGCGCATGAGCGTCGTCCACGCAGAGACCGGGACGTTTGCGACTGACGTGGCGAGAGGCGTGAGCGAGGCGGCGAAGGCGGCAGCGTTCGACGTGGTCCGGCTCATCCCGTTCGAGTCGCCGCTGCGTGACGCCCGTGCCCTTCTCGCAGACGCCCTCGCGGGCGAGCCGGACCTCCTTGTGGGCGCCGGCCGCTTTCAGGATGACGTGACGATGGTCAGGCGGCGAGACCTTCTCGGCGGGGTCAAGCGTCTCGCTTTCGTGGGGGCGGGGCTCGAGGCGTTTCATGAAGAAGTCGGCGATCTGGCCGAGGGCGTGATCGGACCGAGCCAGTGGGAGCCGGCGGTCCACGATCCTCCGCACACGGGGCCGACCGCGGCATGGTTCTGCGCCGAGTTCGAAAGACGATTTCACCGGCGCCCTGGATATCCTGCCGCCCAGGCCTTCGCCCTCGGGGTGGTGATCATGGAGTGCCTTCGCCGGGCGGGGAGCCTGGAGGACGAGGCGCTGCTGAGCGCCGCCCGCGGTCTCGACACGACCACACTGTACGGGCGGTTCTTGCTCGACCCGGTGACCTCCCGCCAGATCGGCCACCGCGTCCTCCTCGTTCAGTGGCGGAATGGCCGGAAGGTGGTCATCTCGAGGTGACCTCCGGTGGCCGTTGACATCGTCGTGGTCTCCGTCTAGACTCCGCTCGTTCGCCAGGAGCTGACGCGAATGATTCCTAGAAGTGCCCGTTCCTCAGGTGCCGCGCTTTCGGCGGAGGGCGCGCTCCGCACGCGCGGCCTGCGCTCGACGATGCCGCGCCGGGTCATCCTCGACGTGGTTCGCGCCACCGACACCCACCCGACGGCGGCAATCGTCTTCGAGCGCGTCCGTCGGCGGCTGCCACGGGTGAGCCTCGCGACGGTGTACCGCAACCTCCGGAGGCTGGCGGCGGAGGGCTTGCTACGGGAGCGGGTCGAGGCGACGGGGCTGCGCTTCGATCCCAACGTCGGGCCCCATGATCACTTCATCTGCGTGGCCTGTGGGCGGATCCTCGACCTGCCGCGTCGCGAGGGTGCTCGGCGCGGCCGGGCGGCGCTCTCCCGCGGCGAGCACGTGCGCACGGCCGCGCGATATGGCTTGGAGGTCATCGACAGGCGCGTCGAGCTCTATGGCCGCTGCCGCAACTGTCGGCGCCGCGGCGGCCCGGTGTCAGGTCTGTGGCGCGCGACGTGAGAGCTCCGAGCCTGCGCGCGCAACGACACGAAGGCCCTGTGGAGGTACGGTCGTGGTTCACACCCAGCAGTGAGGAGGCCTGAGCATGGCATACCAAGACGACATCGCTCTGATGGCTCACCTGATGCGACGTGCCGGTTTCGGAGCACGCCGCGACGAACTCGAAGCGCGCGTGGCCAAGGGGTACGAGGCCACGGTGGAGGAGTTGATACACCCGGAGACACAGCCACCGGTCGATGTCTATACGCTCCTTCGCTATCACCCGGCGGCATTGCTTCCCGGTGGGCAACCCCCCATGGGAAACGTCAATTACATGTATCACCTCGTGAACACGAAGCGCCCGCTGGAAGAGAAAGTCGCCTTGTTCTGGCACCACGTGTTCGCCACCGGCAACTCGAAGGTGGACAACTACGATCAGCTGCTGCTGCAGATCAATCTGTTCCGTGAGCGCGGCATGGGCGACTACCGCGCCCTGCTCGTCGAGCTCGCCAGAAACCCCACGATGCTGTTCTGGCTGGACAACAACGAGAACCATGGGACGGCCGTCAACGAGAACTGGGGGCGCGAGCTGCTCGAGCTGTTCAGCCTGGGCGTCGGCAGCTACACGGAGAAAGATGTCCGTGAAGCGTCGCGTGCCTTTACCGGCTGGACCTTCGAGACCAAGATCCCGCGCCTGCCCTATGGGCGGTTCCCGTGGAAGTTCGAGTACCGCGCCGAGGATCACGATGACGGCGAGAAAGAGTTTCTCGGCCATCGCGGGCGTTTCAACGGCGAAGACATCATCAACATCGTCGTGGAACAACCGGCCTGTGCCCGCTTCGTGTGCCGACATCTCTACAACTTCTTCGTCGCCGACGAGCCCCAGGTGCCCGCCTGGTCGATCGAGTCGCCGAGTGATCCGAAGGCGATCGACACCCTGACGGCCACGTTCCGCGAATCGCACTATGACATCCGCTCCGTCCTCCGCGTGCTGTTCAACTCGAGCTTCTTCAAGAACGCCCGCTTCCAGCACATGAAATCCCCGGCTGAGGTGGTGGTGGGCAGTCTGCGTCTGGTGGGTGGGTACGAGATGCCGAGACCCGGTTATGGCGATCTGTCGATGCAGCCCTCCTACATGGGTCAGGATCTGCTCAACCCCCCGAGCGTGGAAGGATGGCATACGGGTCAGGAGTGGATCAACAGCGGCTCCTTGATGGCACGTATCAACTTCGTCGCGCAACTGGTCGGCGATCCGTCGCTGCCGGGCGTCCGCGCCATCATCGACCGACTGAAGGCCAAGGGCACGCTGAGCCCCGAGCAACTGGTCGATGGGTGTCTGGATCTGCTGGGCCCCGTCGAAGTCGGCGCCGACACGCGGCGGGAGCTCGTCGATCAGGCCAAAGAGTGGGGCCAGATCAGCTGGGATCGTGAGGTGAGTGCCCAGACCGCTGACAAGCGTGTTGGCGAGATGCTGCAACTGATCGTGGCGACGAGAGAGTATCAATTCGCCTAACATCACGCGCCTCAGCGCGTAAGGAGGAATACAGCATGGCCGCAACGCAGAAAGACCCCGTACTGGTCGTCGTGCAGCTCTCGGGTGGGAACGACTATCTGAACACGGTGATTCCGTACAACAACCCGCTGTACCGGGACAACCGGCCAGCGGTCGGGATCCCCGACGCCCAGGTTCTGCCCATCGACAAGAACTATGCCTTCCATCCGGCGATGGCCCCGCTGAAGAAGGTCTGGGATGAGGGCAAACTCGCCATCCTGCATGGCACCGGCTATACCAACTCGCCGCGCTCGCACTTCCGTTCCATGGACATCTGGCATACCTGCGAGCCGGACAAGGTGGGGACCGAGGGCTGGTTGGGCCGGGTGGCGCGCGAATACGACCCCAACAAAGAGAACGTGATCACGGTCGTGAGCTTCGGGCCGAGCCTGTTCCGGGCGCTGGCGGTGCCAGGCGTTCCCGTGGCGTGCGTGGCCGGCCCACTGGAGAAGTATGGCTTCCTGCCGACCGTCCAGGAGCGAGAGCTACGCCTGAAGGTGCTGGATCGGTTCGCGCGCATGTACGCGCCGGTGGTGGGTAGTGGCGTGATGGAATACCTCGGCACCACGGGCCTGGATTCTTTGAAGGGCGCGGATGTCCTGAAGGTGGCGCCGCAGCGATACGCGTCCACGGTGAAGTATCCCGATACCCCGATTGCCCGCAAGCTGCAGGGGATCGCCCAGGTGCATCTGGCCGGTCTAGGGAGCCGGATCTTCTACTGTGATCATGGTAGCTTCGATACCCATGCCGGCCAGAACCCCGGCCACGGCACCCTGTGGAGCGCTGTGGCCGAGGGTCTTGATGCCTTCATGATGGACCTTCGACAGCACGATCACGCCGACAATGTCCTCGTCCTGCTGTTCTCGGAGTTCGGGCGCCGCGTCCACGACAACGGCTCAGGGACGGATCACGGTGCCGCGGGGCCAGCCTTTGTGCTCGGTGACAAGGTCAAAGGCGGTCACTACGGCGACTATCCCTCTCTCAAGGCGGAACACCTGGTTCAGGGCGACCTGAACCCCAGTATGGACTTCCGCAGTATCTACTCGACGATTCTGGAGAAATGGCTGAAGGTGAGTTCGAAACCAATCGTCGGTCGCGCCTTTGAGCAGCTAGCCTTCCTGAACTAGCGGGAGGGGCTGCCGGCTCGACTGAAGGGCGCACAGCGAACGAACGCCGTCCGGATACCGGAAGGCGACTCATGAGATGGGAGAGTGGCCATGGCGCTGACAACGGTGGCGCGCGGAAGAGTCTATGACTGGAGCCATGCCGTCGGGCGTGGCGCGGCTGCGGGCACAGGATTCAACTACCCCCAAACGATGTGCCTCGGGAAAGGTGGTACCGTCATCGTCGCCAACCGAGGCAACGAAAATAACTTCGGGATGCGGGTCAACGCCGTGAGGATCGGTGCTCCCGGCGAGGAGGAACTGCTCGCCGAGTTTTTCAAGTGGGGCGAAGGGGACGGACGTTCGACCTGGCCGTTCGGCGTCGCCGTCGACGGCCAGGGCCGGGTGTACGCCTCGGATGAATGGCACAACACCATCTCCGTGTTCGATAGTGACGGCAAGTTTCTCCGGAAGTGGGGAAAGACAGGCAGTGGTGATGGCGAGCTCGTGCGCCCGGCCGGCCTGGTGTGCGAGAAAAACGGCAACGTCATCGTGGTCGATAGCGGGAACAATCGCCTCCAAGTCTTCACCCCCGACGGAAAGTTCGTGGCCAAATGCGGCAAGGGCGGGAGCGGAGATGGCGAGTTCAACCAGCCGTGGGGGATCACCCTCGACCAGGCGGGCAATATCTACGTCGCGGACTGGAAGAATCACCGCGTCCAAAAACTGTCTCCCCAGGGCAAGTTCTTGATGAAGATCGGCCAGTACGGGACGGTTCCGGTGCCTCAGGGTGCCTATGCCGTCACCTACATGGGACCGTACCTGTCGACCTCGGGCACGCCGGGCTATCCGAAGGCAGCCCTGCTGAATCATCCGACCGACGTCGCCGTGGATACCGATGGCGATATCTATGTCGCCGATTGGGGGAACCATCGGGTTTGCATCTTCGACTCTGAAGGAAGCCCGCTTGCAACTCTCATCGGCGATGCTCAGGTCATGTCCAAGTGGGGCCAGCAGAGCATCGACGCCAACCCCGATATGATGAAAGCCCGACGTCGGGCAAAGAGCCTGGAGCCGGAATTTCGCTTCTGCTTCCCGACGGCGGTGGACTTCGATCCGGAAACCGACCGCATCATCGTCGCCGACAGCCAGCGGAATCGTTTGCAGGTTTACCGCAAGGTTCGCGACTACACCGATTTCCAGGCGAACCTGTAAAGGGTGACCGGACACCTGGTTTCTCCTGTCCTCCTCCTTCTCTTGCAGTTGGGGGAGGCAGGAGACCGGGTGACGGGTCAGCACCCGTCGCGACGATCGAGCCGAAGGCCATGAGCACCGTCCGCCAACCGAGCGTAACGACAAGCCAGGCATTCACAGGATAGAAGGCGGCGGCGCTGGCCGGGGTGCCGGTGCTGAGAACTCCCATCGCTGTACCGCGCGACCGCACGAACCAGCGCGTGACGATCGCGGTCGACGGGATACCAATGCAGGCGAACCCCGCGGCGCTAAGAACGCCGGAGCACAGGTAGTACTGCGTGAGCGACATCACCTGTCCCGTCAGCGCCAGGACCACACCGAGGACCTGTCCGCCCATCGGTACGACCGTCCGCGCTGCCCAGTGGTCGTAGAGCCAGCCGGCAACCGGCGCGAAGACGACGAAACAAAGCCGGTTGCGCGAGTGGCCAGGGCCGTCGGGCCGCGCCCCAGGCGAACTCGTCGAGGATCGCGAACATAGAAAAGGGCGACGGTGGATCGCACCGATCACGGCCCATCGATAAGGGTCGGCCCACACGTTTCACGCCACGCCGAACCCCAATGCGCGCCAATCGCCGAGTATGGCGAAGGGAAACTGGAGTCCCGGCACCGGAGTCATGTTTGTATGAGAGGTATATGAACAATCGCCGAGAGGGCTCTTGACAGCGCGCGGCCCGAAGCTGACCCCGTCGAAGACCAGCCCCGTCGCCACGCCGCCGAAGCCGGCGGTATCCGCCGTCGAGATGGGGGCTCGCCAGCGGGACATCTCCGTCTCAGAGTTCTTCACCAAGAATCGGCATCTTCTGGGGTTCGACAATCCGCGAAAAGCGCTGCTCACCTGCGTCAAGGAGGCCGTCGACAACGCCCTCGACGCCTGCGAGGAAGCCGGGATCCTCCCTGACGTGGTCGTCAAGGTGGAGGCCGTCGCCAACGGGGAACCTCCGCTCCCTCCGAGCCAGGCGAGCCGCTTCCGGATCACCGTCGCCGACAACGGCCCCGGCATCATCCGCCAGCAGATTCCACCGATATTCGCAAAGCTCCTGTATGGGTCCAAGTTCCATCGGCTGCGCATGAGCCGAGGCCAGCAGGGCATGGGTATCTCGGCGGCCGGCATGTATGGACAGCTCACGACCGGCAAGCCCGTGCAGATCATCTCCCGCACGAGTGCGCGGGCGCCCGCCCACTACTTCGAAGTCCAGATCGATACCAAGAAGAACGAGCCGCTAATTCTGGAGAAGAAGCAGATCGCCTGGGAGCCCCAGCGCGGCACCCAGGTGACCATGGAAGTCGAGGGCCGCTACCAGAAGGGGCGGGCCTCGGTCGATGAGTACATCGAGCAGACCATCATCGCTAATCCGCACGCGAGGCTGACGTACCTCACCCCG
>QHSV01000345.1 GCA_003221655.1 Candidatus Rokuibacteriota bacterium | reverse complement strand
GATCATGGCGGGCGTCTCCTGCCAGACGTTGAGCCCGGCGTGGGCGTCCGTCACGGTCGCGTAGGCGGCACGGAACAGCTCGCTGAAATAGCTTTCTCGGGAGCTCAGCTTGATGTCCTTGATACCGGTCAGCGCCTGGTTGGCCGTCAACAACGTCTCGTCGAGCGCCACCCGCTTGCGTTCCGCGAGTCGGGTGAGGAGGGGTCGCGTCAGGCGGACCGAGGCGGCGGCCAGCAGCGCGACCACCGTCAGGACGAGGAGCCCGGTGCGCCGCGACAGGGCCAGGACCAAAGCAACGCCCATGGCGATGACGAGGATGTCGTTGACCATCATCATCAGCCGCTGCACGAAGGCCCGGCTCCAGAACACCACGTCGTCGTAGACCAGCCGGGACAGCAACAGGGAGTTGCGGCCGAGGAACCACGAGTACGGCGCGTGGATGCAGCGGTCGAGCAGCTCCCGGGCCAGACGTGTCTGGCACGACGCGGCGAAACGGTTCTGCAGGTACAGAATGACCCAGGTACCGACCGCCGCAAGGACCATCAGGACGATGACCGTGAACCCGAGCAGGGCGATGAACTGCCCTTCGGGCGGGGAGCCGGCGCGTCGGTAGAGCTCGGCGAGCAGCCCCGGAGTGTGGATCGCCGTCGGCTGGATCACGACGTTCACGAAGGGCAGCACGGCAGTGACCGCCGCGATCTCGAGCGCGCTTGCCACGGCGATGGCGATGGTCAGCCCGACTGCGCGCTTCGCTTCGCGCGGAGACAGCAGGGCGAGACCTGACCGGATGGCGGAGACGATGGGCTGTCGGCCAGCCGGCGCAGCGCCCACGTCTTCGCTCGCCGAGCCCACGGGCCGGCTCACCACGAGAGCTCCTCCGCCAGGCTCATCTTGAAGGTGTGGTAGTGGCGGCGATCGGAGTCGAACCAGGCCCGGATGGTATCGAGCTCGCGACGAAGCGCCTCGCGGTTCTCGCTGAAGAGGCGGGGGATCTGGGAATAGATCGGCGCCTGAACGGTGTCGTCCGTGAGCACGAAACCACGTTGCCAGGCGGGACGCCCGAAATACCAGCCGGCGAACACCTGCGCACGGCGCCGGGTCGCGTGGAGGTCGATGGCCTTCCACCAATCGCCGGTCAGGGCCTCCAAATACTCTTCCCTGGACTGCGGCCAGGTCACGAATCCCGCGTCGTGATACCAGCCCCGATCGGCCACGAGGACGGGCTTCCCGGCCGCGGCTGCCTCGATGCCGACCGTCCCGTGATAGGTGACGACCGCGTCCATCGCCTCGAGCACGGCCGAGCCGTTCCAGTCGCTCGGAACGAGCTGGACGTGGCCCCCCGGTTCGAGCCGCGGCATCAAGTCGGACAGCGTGACGCCGCCGTACCACTGGTCGCACGGGTGAGCCTTGAAGAGCCAGTTCACCCGTCGCTGGCCTCGCGCCGCGCTCAGCGTGGCCTCGGTCCAGTCCAGGAAGTCCCGGAAGTGGCTCATGCCGCACGGGTGGGGGAAATCGAACCAGTTGGAGGCGTAGACGCCGATGATCGGGCGGCCGGGATCCCAGCCGAACTTCTCCACGAGCGCGGCGCGGGAGACGCGCGCGCTCGCCTTCTGGAAGGCATAGCGGGCACCGATGTCATCGGTTCCCCCGTCGCGGCGTTTTCCGAGGTACGCGCTGCCGACTGCCGCGAGGTCCCGCTGCCTCGCCTCGGATATCGAGGCCAGGTCTGCGGCGGTGGGGCGGTCGATCGTATCGTAGAGGTCGGCCGGCTCCACCAGCTTCACGAATCGTGGCACTCCGTAGTTGCCGTACAGCAGGACGACCGGAATGCCACGACGGACCGCGAGCCAGGCCAGCGCGGCGAACTGGAAATTCACCGCGTGGCTCAGGAGAACCAGCTCGAAGCGGTCGGAATCGAGCAGAGCCTCGGCGGCCGCGATGCTCGCCAGCGCCTCCGCCACGTCACCGACGAGCCGTCGATCGCGCAGATCGACGCTCGCCGAGCGCCGCCGCTTCAAGATCCCATCGTACACGAAGTCGGCTGGGACGCCGTGCGGAAGACGCCAGCGCAAGACGTCGGCCGGCGTCCCGGTGTGAGCAAGCAGCCGCCTCGCCTCGCGTTGGTGCGCCACCATGTCGCCGCGGCGATCGAGAACTTGTCTCGCTCGTGAGATTCCGAAACGCTCGAGGGTGCGCCGGCCCTCCGCGGCCCGATGCGCGCCGAGCACGCCCATCTCACGACCGGCGGCCGATCCGACCGCCGCTCGGAAGAGCGCATAACGGATCCAGTAGTTCGGGTTGTCCCACATGCCATCGACCAGCACGGCGCCCTTGAACCGGGGCTCGGCTGCGGCCATGAAGTCGGCGAGGACCGATTCGCCCCGTTGCCGCCACCGCGACGCCGCGTGGGCCCTCAACAGCCTCCCCGGAGACAAAAGCCTGACGGTGGCGACTCCCCGCCGGACGAGCCGTCGCCCATTGCCGAGGAGCCTCCGGACACCGCGCGGCGACGCGTTCGGTCTCACCAGTCGATCCGATCGAACCCGGGGCTCCCGGGATCGCTTTTCTGGGTGCCGAAGATGTGCGCGGTCTGGAGCCCGCCGAGGCTGTTCACCTTGTCGAAGGCCGAATAGAAAACGATCGCCAGCGACAGCTTCTTGAGCATCTGCCGGATGTCGTTGCCCGAGACGCGATTGCCCGGCCAGTCGTCGCCCTGCGGAAAGAACGTCGCGCCGAACACGAACCGGCCCGCGGGCTTCAAGACCCGGGCGACTTCCGAGAGGCACTGAAAGGTGTCCCGGGCGTACGCCAGCGTGTTCGACATCACGACGGCGTCGAACGTGGCGTCCGGGAACGTCATCGCTTCCATGTTCATGACGCGGATCTTCGGATTCGTCGAATAGAGGTCGATGGCGTGGATGTTCCTCCACCGATATCCGTACAGCCAGGCGATGAGCAGCTCGTGGACGTTCCGGGGCCCGACGATCAGGAGCGTCTCCACCCTCGGGTCACGCGGCGGCAGCGAGAGGATCTGGTAGTAGATCTCCGCTCGGCGTGTCGTCGTGATGACCTTCCGCTCGGTCACGCCCGCGTTGTAGTCGGCGACCTTCGCGTAGAAGGTGTCGGGTGGCCGGCTGTCGCGGATCCTTGCCAGTGCACGGAGGTCACGAAGCTGCATGAGGCAGGAGACGAGATCGAAGATCCTCGGCTCCAGCAGGTGGCGCCGGCCGAGCCGCGGCGCGAGGCTGGCCGTCGCCGGGTGGCGCAGGGCCGTGAGGAGTTTGCGCAGGGCCATCATCGCTTCAGAAACTGGCCGCCGGGTCCTTGGGATAAGAGCCGGTCTTGGCGATGCCAGCGCTCCGGTACCGGGCGAAGGGTGTCGCGGTCGCCGACGGATACACGTGGAAGACGCAGACGTAACGGAGGCGGCCCGCCTCCGGATATCCGCCCTTGTGCAAAATGTTGTTCCGGAACGGCACCAGCAACCCGG
Source organism: Candidatus Rokuibacteriota bacterium (assembly GCA_003221655.1). GTDB lineage: Bacteria > Methylomirabilota > Methylomirabilia > Rokubacteriales > CSP1-6 > AR31. Next base: position 4,301 of record QHSV01000345.1, on the reverse strand, counting down.
CCTTCCCCTGGGGCTGCTCGACACGGACGCGGTACGATTTCGAGATCTCGTCCAGGTACAGTCCGCACTTGACGTCGCGCTCGTTTTCGCCGGATCGGATCCGCCGCTGGATCTCACCGGAGCAGAGCTCCTTGCGATAGATCGCGAGCGAGGCGTCCCAGGGCAGGCACTCCATCGCCCCGTCCTCCTGGCTCACGTCCTTCAGGTAGAACATGACGTTGATGCAGGTGCCCGGCCCGCCGTCCGTGTGCCAAAGCTGAGAACCGGTCGGCGCCGCCGCGATCCTCTCCGACTTGTAGAGGACGCCGAAGAACATCTTGAAATGGGCGCGGTACACCGACGTCAGGAACGCCCCGAGCGAGCCCTGGAAGAGCTGCTCGATCTCTGGAAAGCTCGTGTAGATCTCGTCGCAATACCGGCCGTCGGCGTCCCAGATGTCGACGCCATTCGCTTCCTCTCGGCGGATCTTTCCCAGCATCGCGTCCGCGAGCCCTTGGTTCTCGGCGGTCCAGAACGACGTGAACCCCTTGTCCTCGAACTCACGCGCCTTGTCGGCGAGCTCGGGCGTGGTCGCGGGCGCGCCTCGAAACTCCGCGCGGCAGGTCTCGAGATACTCCGAGTAGCGAGGCGCGGCGTGGCGGCCCAAGCGGGAGCGATGCTTGGTGACCGCCTGGAGCTCGAGGCGCATTCCCACTGCACGCCTGAGTCGCGTCAAGGTGCTCATCCGTCCCCCTCTTTGAAGCGCGCCCCGGAGACCACGTCGATTTCCTCGCCGTCGAGCAGGAGGTGCCGCGCGTACCGGGCCTCGATGGCCATGCCCGAGCGCTCCATGACCCGCAGCATCGCCTTGTTCGCCGTCATCGTCCCGGCGACGACCTTGCGCATGCCCCCGGCGCCCAGGAGCCAGTCGACGACCAGCGACCATGCGGTCGATCCCAGGCCGCGGCCCCAGACCGCGCGCTCGCCGATCAGGATCGAGACCTCCGCGAGTCGGTTGGGCCGGTCGATGTACGCGGCGACGTTACCGACGTGACGGACGGGCGGCACGTCCGCCACGATCGCCCAGAAGCCATGACCACCGTCACGCATCGACCGCAGGTAGCGGCGACACGACTGCCGGGTGTGGTGGCGGTGGCGGAGCTCGCTGAACCTCACCACCGCCGGGTCGTTGAGCCACCTGACGTACCGCTCGGTGATGTGCCGCGGCGAGAACGGCACCAGGCGCACGCTCGGCCCGCTCAATGTCGGCGGCCGCAGCGTGCCAGCGGGCGTCGCTCGGGCCTTCACACGCGCGACCGCGGCTGCGGTCCGCGGCTCCCGGACCGGCTCGCTCATTTCGAGCCCCTCGTCCTCCCGCGCGCCGGCGCCGCCCCGCGCGCTCGCCGCCCTCTCCCCGACAAGACGCGCGGTGATCCGTTCGATCGCTGAGGCATGCACGCTCGCGCGAACCCGGGTCGCTCCGTCGGCCGGGCTCGCCGTGAGCCAGCGCTCGAGCGCCTCGACCGAGGTCACCCGCGTGATGCCAAACTCCTCGAACGGCAGACAGTAGTAGGCCGGATCGGTCCCGGGCCACTGCAGCGACGCGGCGGGCACGCCGCACACGGCCATCTCCGGGAGGAGCATCGACGAAATGCCGACGGCGCGCGCGGTGTCCGCGATGCACGGCGTCAGGGGCATTGCGTCCAGCTCGACCCCCTGGTCGCGCAACCGCCACGCCCAGCGTCGCCACTGCTCGATCGGATCTTCCGGGTGGGTGCGGACGACGATGCGCGTCTTGATGCCGGCCGCTCGGGCGGTCGTCACCAGCGCCTCGGCCAGCTCGAACTCGTCGACGCCACTCCACGGAAACTTCGACGAGGCGGGCTCGGAGATGAAGCGGATGGCGCCGTCGCTCGACACCGTGCCGGAGCGCAGATCTGCGAGCTCCTGGAAGCGCGGGCTCCCGACAACCTCGACTGCGGGGGGATCCGGCCACGGAATCTCTGCGATCTCGTCGCGCATGCGCTCGTCGAGGACCCAGACGGTGTCCGGAGCGCTCCACTGGCGACCGTCCCGGAAACGCTCCTCGTACGCCCACCACATGTCGCAGAAGGCGATGGCGTGGAGCCCCCGCTTGCGCGCCACACGGATCAGATGCTTCTCCAACAGGCTCACGCGGCTGGTGGCGCACAGCAGGACGTCCCACTCGTGGGGGTCCAGCGACAGCTCCAGATAGGCGTCGAGCTCGTCGGTGTTGGCGCAGAGGTGTTCCGTGACGCCGCCGGCCCAGCCGGGAAACCGCAGACCCGGAACCCGTGCGCTCATCTCACGGCGGACGGCAGGGGTGCTAACGAACGCGGCCGCGAACCGGGAATCGCCCTGCCAGACCCGGAGCAGCGGCGCCAGGAGGTTCAGTCCGCCGAAATCGTGCCCGGCCACCAGGACGCGCGTCGGCTCGATGAGGGACTTCACGCTCAACCCTCTCGTCCGCGACACCCGTTGAGACCGGCCAGATGGGCGATGACGTCGCCGTTCCCGGTTCCGATCTCGAGGACGAGCTTGGGGCGATCCTCGTCGATCGCCGCGGCGACCAGAGGGATGACGATGCTGCGCTGCTGGTCGACCAGCGCCCTGCCGTCGGCGCGCGTGAATTCGACGGCGCCATAGCCATGAAGGCTGTCGTCCCCGTAGTAGCGCAGGGTGATCGAGGAGATCCCGTCCAGATCCTTGTTCTCGCCGTAGATGTGGTAGTTCTGGCCGAGACGCCCGGCGTGTCCGCTGCAGAAGGCGGTGGCCAGGCGTCCAAGGATGTTCGGCCTGTCCTGGGCCATGTGATAGAACCGGTCACGGCCGACGGCGGCGAGGAGGCCGGCGCCGGCGAGTACGATCGCGCGCTGTCTCAGCTCGCCCACTACGACGCTCCGCCCCTCGGCTCGACGAGCTCGCGCCGGTGCTCGTAGACTTTCTCGAAGGCCCGCACCACGTCGCGCATGTCGTCGGTCGTCGCGGGGGGGCGCATGAATTCGGTCGCGATCAGCCGTCGCTCCTCGATCTGCTCGGTCACGGGGCATCGGCCCTTGCGGTAGTCGACCGTGCCCTGGTAGTGAGGACACCGGAAGGGGCACCCGGAAGCGCCGATCGCGATCTGCTGCTGGTACATCGGCTGCAGGTACAGCGGGGTGACGTATCCGCTGGACATCATCGGCCAGTCGCGGTCCTCGGCCGTCGGCAGCTCCGCGCAGACCGCCTCCACGAATCGTTCGCGGCTGACCCCGACCACCGCCGCGTCGAACAAGAAGGGCTGCACGTAGTAGACGTGCGTGCAGCCCGGGCGCACCGTCGGCGGGGCGATACCGGGCAGGACGCCGACGTGCTTGGACAGGTACTCCGCGTTCTTCACCCGACGCTCGAGGAGGTGGGGCAGCTTCGAGAGCTGCGTGATGCCGATCGCCGCCGGGATCTCCGTCATGCGGAGGTTGAACCCGAAGGCGTTGACCAGGTCGGTGATGCCCCGGTCGGCCACCACCGCCTCGCCGTGGTTGCGGATGAGCTGGAGGCGCTCCGCGTAGCGATCGTTGCCGGTCGTGACGATTCCGCCCTCGCCGGTGTGGATGTGCTTGTGGTAGTTCAGGCTGAACACCGTCATGTCGCTGATCGTCCCGACCCGCCGTCCGTGGTAGACGGCGCCGGGCGCCTGGGCGGCGTCCTCGATGACGACGAGCCCGTGCTCGCGCGCGAGCGCCATGATCGGATCGAGGTCCGCCGGGTGGCCGAAGAGATCCACGACGACGAGCGCCTTCGTGCGCGGCGTGATGCGCTCGCGGAGGCTCCGCGGATCGACGCAGAAGATGTCGGGCTCGATGTCGGCGAAGACGGGCACGGCGTGGTACCCGATCACCACCGTCGCCGACGCCGACATCGTGTACGGCGGCACCAGCACCTCGTCGCCCGGCCCTACGCCCGCGGCGCCGACCGCGGCGAAGAGGCCTGACGTGTTGGAGTTGAACGAGACCGCGTGCTTCGCACCGACGAGGCCCGCCCACGTCCGCTCGAACGCCTGCACGCGATCGCCGCCGTAGAAATCGCGATGCCAGGCGCCGAGGAACCGGGAAAGGATGCCGCTGTCCAGGACCTCCAGCACCGCCTTCTTCTCTTCCTCGCCGATCGGGTTGTGCGCCGGGAACGGTCGCGTCCGGACCGGCGTGCCGCCGAGCAGGGCCAGGGTCGCGCTCACCTCACGCTCCTCACCGTCGGGATCTCCGACGTCTTCAGACAGCGCAGCACCTCCGCGCCGAACGCCTGGCTCTCGATCTCGCGACGGA